>CAYQYW010000010.1:0-4783 GCA_964421995.1 uncultured Candidatus Saccharibacteria bacterium | reverse complement strand
GAGGATGTTGGCAGGCCTGAAGGAGCAGGAAGACCGTAAGCACAAGTAAACTACTTATAAAAAACCACTGATTAATTGATCGGTGGTTTTTTTATTAACAAGCTTATTTATCAAGGCACCAAGGTATTAGTTGATCATTTACGCTTATGTGGGAGCATCCCCGAGTCTTACGGTCACGATACCAGTGATGAAAAGTTGTATTCAAAATATACTGACAGCTTGCTGTCCTTCGCTTCAACAAAAACTACGTGTAGGGGCATGTCTTTTTTTTGTCACAATGTTAATTATACTATAGTTGTTTGATCATACAGAGAGGTTCTACAACCCCTTCATCGCTTGGTATATTTCTTCTGTTGCAGAACTGTATGATTCTTTAGGACTGAATGTTAGCGGCTTGCCAAAGCGCACGATAATGGTTCCTTTTTTTCGTGGAGCAACTTTTCCTTCTGGAACAATATCATTGGTACCAATAATCTTGATTGGAATAATTGGAACGCTCATCTCAGTTGCAACTAATCCTGCACCAGACTTAATTTGTTGTAATGTCCCATCTTTGCTAATCTTTCCCTCTGGAAATATAACAACAGAATAGTTTCTATCGAGCATAAAGCTCATATACTCAAATCCGGAAGCTATGCGTTCTCCTTTTTCTCGTGGAAATGGGAAAGAGTTAAATAATAGATCAACAAGGGTAGCGTACTGCTTGTATTTTGTATATAGCGGATTGATTGCCGCCGCAAACGAAATATTCTTTCGTAATCGAGTTGGTATTGCCATTGCCATAACAACGGAATCAAACATGCTAATGTGATTTGGCATAAATACAACAGGACCCTGTATCTTTTTTAGCGCTTCTACATTTTCAACACGCAAATTCACAAATAATCGCACGTAGAGGAAAAGTGCGTATTGACCAATGCTCCGCACAGTACGAGCCCACCAAGTAATTGGCCATTTCTTGAATCGCGTCCTTACAAACGGCTTAGCTTGCGCAATGCGCTCTGCAAGCTCTTTTACTGTTGTCTCGGGCGTAATCTCTGCTTCATCAATTAGTACGCCGAAGCGCTGTTCAATTCGCGCGACAAGTTCTACACGAAAAAGAGAATCAAGCTCCAAATCACGAATAGGATTTGTTGTATCCGATATGTTATCGACCGGCGTACCCGTAATATCTGAAAGAAGGTGCATCAGCGGAGTTTTCGCAACTTTCTCAGTTCTTACAAAAGAAGACTCAGTTTCTTTTTTGCGCAACCATAAAAGAACTTCTTCCTTCTTCACCTTTCTGGTTGCCGAGCGAGGAAAATCGTCACCCTCCCAGAGTGACCAGCCAGTAATATGTTGATACGACGCAAGGCGCTGGTTTGCTTTTTCAATTATTTTTCCCCCGTCTATGTCAGCCTTTTCAGAGAGAAGCACTGCGTGTATCTCAACTTGTCCATGAGATTTCGGAAGTCCGACAACACAACTATCTTCCACTCCGGGAATTGTATTCAACTCAAATTCAATATCTTCAGGATGTACATTCTGTCCTCCTGAACTGAGTATCATATATCGCTTTCTTCCTCGTATAAAAAGAAAACCATCCGCATCTAATTCACCTATATCACCAGTACGAAACCATCCATCAGGAGTAAATACTTCTTTTGTCTTGTCTTCATTCTTGAAATATCCGCCAAATAAGGTAGGTCCTTTAACAAGAATTTCTCTATCTTTCTCTATCTTTATAAGAATGCCAGAGAGTGCCTTGCCGACAGATCCCATACGTCGATCACTATATGCATTTGCAGATACGATCCCTGCAGTTTCAGTCAGCCCGTATCCCTGCAGAAGATCTACGCCAAGTGCATTCCATTTTTTCTCAAGCTCTTTATCAAGCGGAGCTCCGCCGGTGGCAACCGTCATCAATCGCCCACCAAGCTTTTTATGCACACTTCTAAAAAGAAGACGTTGTATGCTCTTTATATTAATCATCTGTGAAATTTTAATAAGCGTATTAAATATCTTCTCCTTGCCTTGCTCTTTTGCTCCTGCTTCAATTTTATTCATGAATAATTGGAGGAATTCAGGAACAGCAATCATTTTTGTAATATGACGCTCTTTGAGAAGCTCAGCTATCGAAGGAAGTGAGTGAGCATATACAACTGGAATGCCATTTTTAAACGGATACAGAAAACCAACCACTTGTTCGAAAATGTGAGAGAGTGGCAGAATAGAAAGGAATATATCTTTGCGGTGAAGTGAAACAAGACCTTCTACTAATTGTACTCCCGACAATATATTTTCATTTGAGAGCATCACTCCTTTTGGATCCCCCGTTGTTCCAGACGTATACATGATTTCTACAAGATCAGTGGAACGGATTGCTGCTTTCTCAAAATGACTGGTATCAATCGCTTTTACCTCTTCTTGTATAAATTCAATATCAAAGAGTTTAAGATGCGCTGGCAGCGCTTGGTGAGAATAAATAGATTTAAAAAGTATCTTTGCCTCTGTCTGTTCAGCAATTTTTTGAACCATCTCATCGGTGCTTTGCGTCGTAAGTGGTACAACAACAGCTCCACGAAGTAGTATCCCCCAGAAGATGCAGATCCAGTAAGGAGAGTTTGGACCGAGTAATAATACAGGGTCTCCTTTCTTCACGCCTTGCTGCTCCAAGAGACAGCTAATCTGAGTTGCAAGCGCATACACATCCTTGTACGAAAGAGCAACCGTGCGATATCCCATTTTCATAGAGACGGCGTTTTTGTTGGGAAATGCCCTTGCGTTTTTCTCTAAAATATCAATAAGTACCATTATTCACGTAGTTAGTTGAATAAAAAAATAGTAGTTGCTATTGCATAATCTCCATCATGACTGATACTGAGATCATGACTGAATAGTTCATCGTGCATTGCAGTAATGTTCATCTCTGGTCTTCCATTAACGTTTTTTGTAATTTCAATCTGCTTCCAATCAGTAGTAGATAAGTTCAACGCTTTTATTGTTGCTTCCTTTGCAGCGAATATGCCGGCTCGTGATTCAGCCGAGTTTGCATGGTCTAATTCATGTTGAGTAAACACTTTTTCAAGAAGCGCGCCACACTCCACTGACCGCTTAAATTTTTTTATGTGCACAATGTCGCATCCTGTCCTAACGTTCATTAGTTTTATTGTATACTATTTGTATATGCTTCCTCAATGGATAACAAAGAAGACCGTTGCCTGGGCATTGTATGACTTTGCTGATACAGCATTTGCTGCTCTGTTCATTACCTTTTTCTTCCCAATTTTAATAAAAATACACCTCGGAGGTGACGAACTCCAGATTGGCCTTGTTATGGGACTTTCGGTAGCGGTTGCCGCACTTTTAGTTCCGTTTATCGGAGCCGTGTCTGACATTTCAGGAAAAAGAATGCCAATACTAATCAGCACAGCAATCGTTACCACGATAATTGTTATTACCGTTGGGTATGTTGGTTTAGGGCTTGCGCTGTTTTTAGGATTTCTAGCACGTATTACTAATCTTATTTCAAAAGATATATATGACGCTACCATGGTTGATCTTGTTCCTCGATCAAAGTATGGTTCACTCTCAGGTTTTGGAATAGCAGTTGGATATATCGGTACCATTACCAGTCTTGGTGTTGGGTATATACTTCTCTCCTATCTTGGGTGGGACACCCTTCTGGGCATACAGGCAATATTTTGGGAAGCAGGAATATTCTACGTTCTCTTTTCCTTACCACTCTTTCTCTTAGTTAAGGACGTGCCTAAAGCGATCACAAAAACACTTCCTGAAATACTTGCACAGGGACTTAAAAGGATTATTCATACAATACGGACACTTCCTGATTCTCCAATTTTTGGAAGATTCCTCGCAGCTTCCTTTTTCTACAACAATGGAATGAACACAGTGCTCATTTTTCTTGCACTGTATGGATTGGAAGTTATTGGCATGAGCGTACAACAATTTTTCCCGATCTTTGCAATCATGTCGGTTGGTGCTTTCTTCGGTGCTATGATAGCAGGACGTCTTTCGGATAAATGGGGACCAATGATGCTCATTAAAAGTATGCTCATTGTATGGGTCGCTATCGTTATCATACTCATTATTACTCCTTCCTTCACAACCTTTTTGATTGCGGGTTCTATTGGAGGCTTGGCACTTGGTGCAATTTGGACACTTAATCGTCATGTAGTTGCTAGCATTAGTCCAAAAGAAAAAATTGCTGAGCTCTTTGGACTAGAAGGATTAACTGAAAAATTCTCTGGTCTACTCGGACCAATTATATTTGGATACCTTGTTACAACAGTGAACTACACCGCTGCATTACTTTCCGTCATCGTCTTTTTTGTGATTGGTTTTTTCCTTGTGTACAGAATTAAAATCTAATTTTTTTGAAGTATTCTATTGAGTTCCTTTTTTAACGTAATCTTGTATACTACAAATTGTTAGTAACTAATACATTGATTATGAATCAGGAAGGAAGAAAAAAAATGAATATAAATCTAGATGTTGGACATAATATTCTAAATGCACCTAGTCCAAAATCCAAAAAAAAGAGCCAGATGAAAAGAGCTGCAGATGTGGCCCAAAGATTATACAGGGAAGAGGCTCGTGCCAAAAAGGACTAATTTTGTAAGAAAAATACAAGAAAACCACCCTCGGGTGGTTTTTGGGATTGAGCGCTATAACTTCTCGCGAAGTTTCAATTTGCGGAGAGTAAGGGATTCGAACCCTTGGTGCGGTTACCCGCACACTTCCTTAGCAGGGAAGCCCATTCGACCGCTCTGGCAACTCTCCA
>CAYQYW010000009.1:0-8614 GCA_964421995.1 uncultured Candidatus Saccharibacteria bacterium | reverse complement strand
AACAGTAACTATTGCAGATATGTCTATAATATCCTTGTACTCCTTTAGCCCAGACAACACTACAAAAGTACCAGTTCCACCACCAATCGTTACGATTTTCTTTTTAGACATACATTGATTGAATTTCGGTATTCTGTAAGATACTTATCCTCACTCATTACAAAACCATCAACAGACTTGCACAAATCACTAATAACATTGTTTCTAAACGATTCATCACTAATTATGTTATGTACACTATCTACAACTGAAGATCTATCATTCTGGTTACATAACACTACTGGTAACTCTGCTGCAATCCCAACCGGAGTTGAGACAATAGGCAAACCAGCTAATGCTGCTTCAATAAGCACCATCCCGTACCCCTCATACAAAGAGGTGTGGAGTAGTAGATCAGCTGCGCTATAGTAATTCTCCAAGTCCTCCTTCCATCCCTCAAACACTACATTTTTTTCAATTCCTAATTCTTTAGACAATCTAACTAATGCCTCTCTCTCCGGACCATCGCCCACCAAAACCAAACCAACTTGTGAGTTTTTACTCAAAATTTCTTTAAAGGACCGAAGCGCAAACGAAAGATTCTTTTCCTTAGTTAACCTACTAACCATCAATATAGTAAACTGAAACGGGTAACTAATTTCTTTAGTTGTTTTCTTTTGTCTCATGAATATAGGAAGAACAAAAGAATCTCTTTTTAATTTTTTCTGAATCGTCTTTGAAACAACACGAACACAATTAGCTTTTTTCAAAACAAATTTGGAAATCAATACCCTTATTTTATTTAAAAAAGAGTAGGTAAAGTGCGTACTAAAAATATCCGTATGTAGCTGTACTTGAAATGGTAGACCAAGAAAATACGCAACAAGTCCCGTTTCAAATGGATCCTGCGCAGTCACCACGTCAACACGCAGCTTTTTACCAATCTTGATTGCGTCGAATCCATACAACAATCGAGAAAGGGAATTGGTGGGATAGACAAATACATTGTCTGCAATTTTTTTGCTAAAGAGGTTGTGTTTTTTAAGAGAAAAAATAATGATATGAACTTCATCAAAAACACCTCCATATTTTGAATGACGCTCCCTTGCAAAACTCCCCTCTTGGGCTATTAGTCTGTCTGTCGAAAAAACTAGTAATTTCATGATTTTAAAATACTAATCAAATCATCCAGCATTTTCTCTTTACTGAAACTTTGCACTTTTTGTTTTGCACCCTGTGCAACCCTTCTTCCTATGGATTGACTGTTAAGAATAGTTTTAATTTTCTCTACAAAAGCCTTTTTGTTATTATACTTTACCAAAAATCCACTTTTATTGTCCTCAATCAATTCGGGGTTACCTCCTACGTTTGTAGTGATAATTGGTGTACCAACCGACATGGCTTCAAGCAACGTATGAGAGAGCCCCTCATACGCCGTATTTAATACAAAAACGTCAGCTGCCTCTACATACCTCATGGTAATTTCTCTATCTAGTGAACCCGCCAAAGACACAGAATCTTGCAAACCTAAGGTTTCTATTTTCCTACCAAGTTCATCATACAATGGACCACTGCCAATGATCATGAACTTTAGTTTTGGAAAATCCTTTTTTAAATCAACTATGGCGTCAAGTAACACACTAAATCCCTTCCACTCAACAAGCCTTCCAATACTAACAATCAACTTCCCATTAAATTTCAAAAGACCTCTGAGTGTTCTTCTATTATTTGCCTTATCAATATCACCAACACTGTTATATATTATTTCAATATCTTCCTTCGGAATCCCCCACATACCGACCACCTTCTTCAAGTACTTACTCGGAACGATAATTTGATCCGCAGACCTTGCAACAAACTTCTCTAAGTAAATAAGCACCTTAACAAAAAAATGATAGTAAGATGTATCTTTGTGAAAATCATCTAAATGTTCTTTTATTCCAAATTTATTTCTTCCCTGTTCCCACGCGTAGTCTCCCACTACTTTTAGATAGAACTTCTTCCGCAAAATTTTCGCTGCAACCATTGCTGGCAAACCAACGCTAATTGGGTCCATTGCATAAATAATATCTTTATTAAAAGAATTTTTTAGCAATGTATATAAATACACTAAATGACTTATTCCACGTGGTAAATGTCTCACCAAACTATATGAGACCACTAACGTCTCTATATCTCTCTTCGGTAATTCGCTCTCTAAGAGCTTAGAATACGTCGCTGGGCCCCCAATATCTGGTGGATATATACCAGTAGCTACTAAAATCTTCATACTTTTCTTCTTATTACTATTACAGAAACAATACCAACCATAATGACACCAATCAATGCGATAAACCAGTTTGAACTACTCTTTTCATTTTTTGCTAAAATTACTGATGCTGGTTGCATAGAAACTGGATCTTCCTCAATAATCACCTTTTCAACAACTACAGGTGCTATAACAACAGGAGGTGGCAGAACGGTACGCTTGACTATAGGCGTATAGGTAGATGCACTCTCTCCATTTGGATACAGAATAGACAAATCATGTATACCAAGACGAGCAACATCATACGACAATATTAATATACCTCCTGCCAACACGATGGTATTCTCGGGCAACGTAAAGGAACCGACATTAGATTGAATAATCCAGAACGACAAATCTAATTCTCTATCGTCATAGTTTTCTAATGTAACAAACTCTGGAGTAGCTTCTATAATCCGTATCTTTGCGGGAAGTGCGGTAACAATCATTCTATCGGTTCCCGACAACTTTGTTACATCAATATTTGATACGGTCAAAAAGACAACGTACTCCCCAGGGTAATCATAGTGATGCAGAACATTCTCTCCCTCAGTAGTGACTCCATTTCCAAAATTCCATATATACCGAGCTCTTTCAAGTGGTTCATTAAGTTCTCCATATGCATGTGCCGTATACAAAACATCTGCTCCAACAGAGACCGTCCTGTCGCTACCCGCAAAAGCAGTGATTTTCATCTCTTTCTGAAAGACAGGGCCTCCACCTCCACTACTACTCACTTCGGGAACTGCTCCAGAGGACACCCATTCTCCATTAGAATATAGTAGGAAAGTGCCATCTCCACTCGCACCCATTTCATTGGTATACGTAGTGGAAAATACTTCCACTCCCTCTTCGTTTAGTAACGAAAGGATGTCGGTTGTATTATTCAAACTCATCACCGTATCAATTACCGTTCCAAAATAACTTCCATGTTCACTGATATATGTCGTGGCATCAGACGCGAGTATCGAGCAACCAGAAAGCACTAACGACCCTCTTGCTTCAACCAAATTATGATTCGATCCATCGTTAAATTTCCAACCAGCAAGACCTTCGTCTCCACAAACTTTTATCCACTCTCGTTTACTATCAGATCCCTCAAGGTCATACATTATTTCAGTTATTGAGACTTCAGCTGATACAAAAAGCGGAAAAAATAAAAGAAGAAATACTATTTTGTACATATATAGAGTATATCCTATATCTTCTCCAAGGCTTCTCGTGTATATCTGTTCGAAGGATCCCATAACATCCATGAAGTTAGACCTGCATCATAGGTTGCTTGAATTTGCGCACGTACCTCAACGGGCCCATAGTCTCCTCCGTAATCAAAATCTTGCAACCACGGACGCAGTTTCAAAGGAGAAGACGAAGCTGCAATGAGCCGCTCTACTCCTTTGTCTATTGAGAATTTTACCACTCCATACACATTATTATTTGGATTTTCATATCCATTAAAATTCTTTGGATAATGAGACGGATATACCATCGGCGCAATGTAGTCAAAGTAGGGTTCTGCGTACTCAAGAATCTGTCCAATGTTTAAGTCGTCTGGATTTGTTGTGGTCATCCCAAACAAATCTGCAGACAGTACAATACCATCTAGTTCATAGCTTAGATATTTAAAGAAATCTCTCAAAATTTCTGCCTTTCCTAAATCAGGGTTTGCATTCACTTGATCTTCACTAAATGGATAGTAGATATCATACATGTTTCCATCCGATGGAAATCGTATGTAATCAAAATTAAGTTCATCAAACCCTATTCTGTATGACTCTTTTGAAATTTCTACAATATATTTCCAAAATCCTCGTGCTCCGACGTCTATGAAGCTGAGTCCTTTGTAATCAGTCCACACCGTAGAAGTAGCACTTGCTTTTTTAATTGCTAGCTCTGGGTGTAGTTTAGAATAAAATGGATCCTGAAAGACCGTGATTCGACCAATTACATATATCCCTCGTTCATTGAGCGATTTAACAAACTCTTTCATATCATGCGCACCACACTGATCTGACACACTCGCTACAAGTGCAGGATTATCTGTAGGAAAAGCAATTTTTCCTGTGTAATCTTTAATATCAATAATTACTGAGTTCAATTCAGTTTCTTCAATGAGCGTTGCAATATATTCACGGAATGATGGAGTTCCCGCTACACACTGACTCATATACACTGCCTTCACTGCCTCAGGTGTTTTCATTCGTATTGGTACGAACACATCTTTTGGAGTAGCAACTTGTTCCTTAATTGGAGCCTTGTATATCTCCACAGACATCACCGGGCCAAAGTATATAAAAGAAAAAAGAGCGACGGAAGCAATTCCGCCGATAGTAAAAATTGTCGTGTTCATGAAATTTTTAATCTTTTTGTTCATTTTTTATTTCATTTTGAGCAAAGACATCAGTTTCCTTCTTTTTCGAAACCAACCATGATTCAACGGTTGATAACGTACCTCCATTTTGCAAGAAGGCAGTAAACGCAATCAGGAGTCCTACCACTACAAACACCCCCGTCTTAAAATTTCCAGGAAGTCCAAGAAACGGTGTCAGCGCAACAACAAATCCTAGTACAATAATGGTAGTATTTTTTAGCATAGCGATAGTATATTATTTTTTACCGACCATCACAACAAATTCACCTCTTATTTTGTCGGAATTGGTTAGAAAGTACTCTAAAACCTCATCTCCTGAACCAGAAACCACCTCCTCGTGCATTTTGGTGATCTCCCTCCCAACAACAACCTCTTTGCCTACATCCCGTAGAGATTCTAATGTTTTCACTATTCGATAAGGAGACTCATAGAAAACCACAGTTCTTTTTGATTCTTTTATTTCTTTGAAAAGAGTCTCTCTTCCTTTTTTGTGTGGCAAAAATCCAAGAAACGTAAACTCAGAAGATGGGAGACCTGAAATAGACAATGCAGAAACCACTGCACTGGGGCCTGGAATGGCAAGTACTTCCACACCTTCCTTCCGTACTGCATTGACCAGCATTGACCCCGGATCGGAAATGGTCGGTGTCCCCGCGTCAGAGACAAGTGCTAAATCATTTTCCTTTAGCAATTCAAGAATTTTATTAATCTTTGAAATGCCACTTCGTGAATGATATGAAAGTGTTTTCTTTTTAATATCATAATGATTCAACAACTTCTGAGTTACTCTCGTGTCTTCACACAAAATAAGGTCAACACTTTTTAATGTTGATAGTGCTCGGAGTGTTATATCCCCCAAGTTCCCTATTGGCGTTCCTATAACGTAGAGTTTGCTCATACTAGTTTTTCTCCCACCTTATAATTATCTCCTGCTCCCATAGTTATGATTATATCTCCTTCAGATGTATTTTTTTCAATATCCTCTACAATGTCATCGATATTTTTAAAGTAGTATGCATTTTTATTTTTTTCTTTAATTTTTTCTACCAAACGTTCACTCGACACTCCCTCAGTATCTTCTTTTCGTGCTTTGTAAATTGGCGCAACAATAAGATAGTCTGCTTTTCCAAGCTCTTTCGCAAATTCATCGAAGAACATTTTTGTTCTACTATGCAGATGTGGGTAAAATACAACAGCTATCTTTGTATCAGGAAACTTCTCTCGTACCGCGTCCAATGTTACACGAATTGCCGTTGGATGATGAGCATAGTCGCTATATACCAAGGCACCACTATTTGCCTCTCCTAAGTGCTCAAATCGCCTCCAGGCGCCTTTAAACGACCCCAAAGACTCATCTATCCCCTTCAAAGATGGTTCATACTGAAACGCTGCACTCTTCGCAGCCTGCGCGTTCATTTTGTTGAAATCACCGATAAGGAGGAGGTCTCCAATTTCTTCCTGTGAGTAATCAACAACTCTCTCTTTTTTAATTCCTTCAACAACTAACACACTATTCTTGTCCTTCAGATTAACCACCACTTTTCCATCAAACTGATCAATTGCCTTTTTGAAGGTTTGCTGTACATGCGCCAAATTCTCAAAATGATCAGGGTGATCAAATTCGATATTCGTGATTACCAGCATATCAGTTTGAAGCTCCAACAAGTGATCCATGTACTCACACCCTTCAACAACTAAAATATTCTTCCCTGCTACAAAGTTACTGTCAAAATCTTTTAAGATACTTCCAACAACAATGGTGGGTGAAAGTCCTGCGTCAATTAAAATTTTCCCAAGCATTCCTGTTGTTGTTGTTTTTCCATGAGTGCCAGACACCGTAATGGTGAAATACTCTTTTGAAACCTCTCCGAGTGCTTCAAAATATGACAGTTCTGGAATTCCTCTTTTTTTTGCTTCTGCTCTTTCTGGATTATCTTCAGGGTATGCAGAGCTATATATCAAAACTTCTGCGTCAGCTGGAACTTCTGCGTCACCAATAAAGACATCTATACCTTTTTTCTGTAGCAGTTCTGTTGTTGGAAATTCACCTCGATCTGACCCCGTAACCTTTTTCCCTTCATGAAGCAAGAGCTGCGCCAATGCAGACATGCCAATTCCTCCGATTCCCACCATGTGTATATTATTAGCTATATCCTTTGGGTATATTTCGTATATAAACTGATCTCCCCGATCAAATTCATTCTTGAATATTCCAAAACTTGCTGCCCCTGGTGAGAGAAGAATCGTGTCTCCTGCTTCAGCATTTTCTTTTGCAACTTTTACCGCATCTTTCATATTTTCTACAATAGTGAAGTCCGTTGAAATTAACGTTACTATCTTATCAGTCGCAGTTCCTTCAAAAAGAATTAGTTTCTTAACACTATTCAACAAAGGTGCCACTTTCCCATACGAGAGTTCTTTGTCAGCACCCCCTGCAATTAAAATAATATTTCCTTCTAATGAATTGAGTGCTGCTAACAGTGCATCAGGTGTCGTTGCGGTCGTATCGTTGTAGTACAAAATACCATTCTCCTCTTTTACCAACTCCAATCTTCCGGGAACACCACCAAAACTTTCAACGGTATTTTTAATGACGTCTTCTTCTACCTTCAATTCTCTCACAACAGAAATAGCAAAAGAAATATTCTGCAGATTATGTTTTCCTTTCAGTTTCAAACTCCAATCTGTTGGAACAATATTTTCTACAACAATCCCTTTGTTTGTATGTACTCCACTCCCTCTAAAGAAAACGTCTCCTTCTTTTTGATAGTTAAATATATTTGCTTTGTCACTGAAGTATCGATCCATATCCCCCTTGTAGTAATTCATGTGGTCGGGCATGAAGTTGGTGAACACAGAAATATGTGGACTAATTTTTGAATCACCAAACCCTTGTAGCTGCCAGGAATCTAATTCCATCACCACAATATCTCCTTCTCTCACTTCGTTGAGAAGTGGAAGCGTTGCTCTTCCACGAATGTTCCCTGCAAGAAACACTCTCTTCCCTGAAGCTTCTAGTATTTTATAAATCAATTCAGTCACCGTAGACTTTCCTCTTGTTCCTGTTATTCCAACTATGGTTACTCCTTTTACCAATTTGACAAAAAGAGATGCATCCATTTCAATCGGTATATTATTTTTTCTTGCCTCTTCTATGTATATAGAATCAAGCGGCACATTTGCTGCTCTTATAATTAAATCCTTATCTTTAAAATCTTCTAGTCTATGTTCTCCCAAAACATATTCAATATTAGAATATCCTTCTAATTCTGTAAGAGAACTTGCTAGTTCTTCTTTTGATTTTAGGTCAGTAATTAAAAGCTTTGCACCCTCCTCAGAAAGGAATTTAGCCACGTTTATACCCCGCCCCAACAGACCGAGCCCCATAATCGTTATATTTTTATCTCTGAAATATTCCACTACAGACACTGTAACATATCGCTAAAAGGGTTTAAATGTGCAGCTAGTAGGACTCGAACCTACGACCTCATCATTATCAGTGATGCGCTCTAACCACCTGAGCTACAGCTGCATGAACAACACGCAATATACCATATAAATGGTGTAGTTTAAAGCATGGAAAAAATAGTAGGAATATATCACAGGAAGTGTGCAGATGGCTCAACTGCTGCTACCGTTCTCCTTTCACAATTCCCAAATGTGGATTTATACCCTCTCGCACATGGGTATGAAGAAAGTGAACTTACAGAAATACTACAAAAATAAAACCCCTACAAACTGTAGGGGTTTCTTTCTACCACACTCTCTTTTGTCCCGTTCATATAAATAACATACATCTCGATACGCATATCCGAGAAAAGCGAGCGTACTTTTAAGACATGAACGCTATTGTCTTTTCTGTCCTCGTACGAGGGACAGAAAACCGACCGGATAAGTGAAATAAATTTCACGTCCAGTTTGGAATTATTCCACGACCAGCTTCCGCTAGCCGTGCCTTGTTACGACTTAGTCCTTGT
>CAYQYW010000008.1:0-22272 GCA_964421995.1 uncultured Candidatus Saccharibacteria bacterium | reverse complement strand
TACCCGCACACTTCCTTAGCAGGGAAGCCCATTCGACCGCTCTGGCAACTCTCCAACGTTTTACACAATACCATACAGAAACTAAGTAGTATATACTTAGTGAAATGATGTTAGCGATTCTATCTAATGAAATAGTTCAAGCGGTAGTTGCATCGATGATGATCGCTCAGCTTATTAAACTAGTAACTGATGATCGACCTTTTAATCCAGGAACATTATTCAGGGGAGCGGGTATGCCGTCTTCACATACGTCGACCGTAGTTGCTCTTACTACTGCAGTATATATAACAGAAGGACTGTCCTCATTATTTTTGGTAACCCTTTTCCTATCTGGGATTGTGCTGCGAGATGTTTTGGGAGATAAGATGTTTGCAAAACACCAGGAGGATAAAATAAACAATTTCCTTAAAGAAGTTGTTGACAATAAAGAGATACATTGGAAGCATCTAATTGGGCACACCATCTCTGAGGTAGGAGCGGGTATTGTATTAGGTATTACCGTCACCCTCCTTATATTCTTTTTTAACGTAGACTATACAAGTATTGCGGTGTATGAGTATCTTAATGGGCTACTGCGGTAGCGAGTACATTCTTTGCTCCATTTCGGAGGAGTGTTTCTTTTGCTTCGTTTAAGGTGCTTCCGGTTGTTACCACATCATCCAGCAGAATGATGTTTTTGTTTAGTATGTGTTTGTTATTTTTTACCACAAAGGCATCCTCAAGGTTTTTCGTTCGTTCCTCTTTGTTTTTTGTCGTCTGGCTCTCGGTGTTTTTGATTCTTTTGAGAGAGAAAGTGTCTAAGGTTCCAATTTCGGCAAGGTGTTCTGCGATCAGGGCTACTTGGTTGTACCCTCGTTCTCGCAGTCGCTGCTTTGAAAGAGGGATGGGGATGAGTAGGGGGTTTGTAAATTCTTCATAGATCTCTCGGTCAGATAACTCTTCAAGCAGGTATTCATGTATTCCAATCGCAAGTATTTTTGCGTTACTTCTCTTACCTTTGTATTTAAGCTCTGTAATGAGTTGCTTAATTACTGCATCTTGATAGTTAAAAAATGAGAGAATGTCTCCAAACTCCTTTGAGGGCGCGCTATTTAGTAAGTCTTGTACGGTAATTTCTTCTTTCAAGTTTGCAGGGAAGATGAAGTTGAGTACGGTAGAGAATAACATCACTTTATGATATCACCTGTGATACCTGCGCCCTATGAGGTATACTTTTCGTATGACGATATTGGACAAGCTGAAGGAGCTGATTAAGATAGATTTTCTGATACCAAAAGGTGAAAGCGTGCTCGGTATTGATATAAGCTCTTCCTCAATTAAAGTAGTGCAGTTACGAAAAGAAGCTGGTGTTGCGGTACTTGAAACATATGGAGCAATTGCGCTTGGACCGTATGGAGATTTAGACATTGGACAAGCTACTAATTTATCCGCAGAAAAAGTTACCGAAGCGCTTACGGATGTAATGACTGAGGCAAATGTAACGACAAAAAACTGTGGGGTTTCTATTCCCTTCTCTACAAGCTTAATTTCATTTATTGAAATGCCAAATTTAGAGCACCGCGAACTCTCGAAGATGATTCCTATTGAAGCACGAAAATATATTCCGGTTCCAATCAGTGAAGTTCAGCTAGATTGGTTTATTATTCCCGAAGAGGAGACTGAATATTATTCAGGAAAGAAGAATGACAATAAGGTGAGTGTACTTCTGGTTGCGATTCATAATGAAATTCTTGAAAAATACCGAACCATTCTAAAAGGAGCTGAGCTCAATACAAGTTTTTTTGAAATAGAAGTGTTCAGTACGATACGAGCGTCTGTTGGACGCGGAATTACACCAGTTGCAATTATTGATATTGGGTCGTCCGTTACTAAAATATATATTGTTGAGTACGGCATTGTGAAGTCTTCACATGTGGTCAGCAAGGGGTCGCAGGATATTACCGTTGCGTTGTCAAAATCAAGTAACATGAGTTTCAAACGAGCAGAGGAATTAAAGCGGGAACTTGGTATTTCAGGAGGAGATACAACTGACGCAGTGGATCATACAGCACGAGCGTCACTTTTAACGATTGATAGCTTGTTTGCTGAAGCAAAGAAGATTATTTTGAATTATCAACGAGAATATAATAAGAATATTAGCTCAGTTATTTTTACGGGAGGAGGGGCAGGGATCAAAGGATTACTCGAGACTGCAAAAACACATTTTGATGTTGAGGTAGAAGTTGCTGACCCTTTTTCAAAGGTAAAGACTCCCGCATTTCTTGAAAGCGTTCTACAGCAGGCAGGTCCTGGGTTTGCGGTTGCGATCGGGTTGGCACTTCGGAAGTTGCAAGAAATGGAGTAATTTGAGGATAAGTCTTTTGTTTAGAAGCCGACAACAATGTACTATTTAGGTAATTATGGAACCACAGTTCAAGACATCTTTCATTCCAAAGGAATCATTAACGCAAAAGAAACGCAGTAAAAAGCCGGTGAATCTTTTAACAATGGGCACGCTGATTATTTTCTTTGGTACGATTTTAATTGCAGTTGGAATTTTCTTGTACGGAGAATATTTGAAGGTGAGCATTACGAACAAAGAGGATCAGTTGAGTAGAGCGAGGGGTGCATTTGAACCAGCATTGATACAGGAATTAACAAGAGTTGATGAACGAATTGAAGCGACGGGAAAGATTTTAGATCAGCATACCGCTATGTCGCTCTTCTTTGAGTTTTTAGAGAGTAATACGCTAGAGAGTGTTCGATTTAATGAATTTCTCCTTACTACAATGGATTCGGATCGTTATCTTTTGAATATGTCAGGAAGTGCAGCAAGCTTTGCATCTGTCGCGTTGCAATCTGATGTGTTTGGCGAAAGTGAGATTGTGACAGGACCGGTGTTCTCAAATCTTGATTTAGATCGGTTTGGAAACGTTAGTTTCAATGTGAACGCATTTGTTAGTGTGGATGATATTAAATACCGTAAGACGGTTGAAATAAGTAACTAATATGAAATTTCTATTACCAGCATTCTTCTTACTTGTGTCGATGGGATTATTTTTTCTCTATATTGATACTGCCTACCAAAATGTACAGTTTCTACAAACAGAACAATCAAGTTTCAATGATGCGTTACAGAAATCAAAAGAATTACAGTCAATACGAGATGTGCTTCTTTCAAAGTACAATACGTTTACGTCTTCTGATTTAGACCGTCTTGAAAAGATGCTTCCTGACAACATTGATAATGTTCGTTTGGTTCTTGAGATTGATAGTATTGCCACCAAGTACGGAACGCATATCAGTGCTGTTGCGGTAGACAGTGATTCAACGAGTATTTCTGGAGAAGGAGTAATTGGCGGCACGGGCGAACAGTATGAGACGATAATACTATCGTTTTCAATGACATCGTCGTACGATGATTTTGTGAGATTTTTGAAAGATCTTGAATCGAGTTTACGAATTGTGGATATTACCGCAATTAACTTTACGTCAGCAGATAATATAAGTGGGGTGTATGATTACAAGGTAAGCATTAAAACCTATTGGTTGAAATAATATGGATGTAGTTTCAAAATATAAAAATGTGTTCTTCTTTATACTCCTCGCAGTGTTTATATTTGTGATGTTTGGTTTTTTCTTTGGAGATAAAGACGATGGTTTGAGACCTGCACTTCTATCAACGGGCAGTGCGCAAGCGGCAGATATAGCAGAGCGTGAATTACTATCAATTCTGTTAGACCTCCGGCGTATTGAACTACGAGAAGAAATTTTCAGTGATCGGGTGTTTATCAGCCTCAAGGATTTTAGTCAGGACCTTGTACCAGAACCCGTTGGAAGAAAAAATCCATTCGCTCCTCTTTTTAGTACAGAATAGGGACAATGATGAATATACTCTCTATACTAGCGGAGAAAAAAATAATTGATGAGAAAAACATCTCTTCTTTTGAGGAGGAAACTAAAGCTACTGGTAAAACACTTGATGAAGTATTGATTAGTCATGGAGTGAGTGCAGAGAGTATTCTAGACACGAGAGGGGAGTATTTCCAAATACCGACACATATCATTGAAGATGCTGAAATATCGCACGATGTACTTAAATACATTCCAGAGGAATCCGCTCTACATTACAAGTTTGTTCCGCTTGATGTGAAAGAAGGGGTACTTGAAGTTGGAATTGTTGATCCAGATAATATGGAAGCACTTGATGCACTTAATTTCATATCATCAAAAGTTAATCTGCCATTTAAAATATTTTTAATACTCGATAGTGAGTTTAAAAAAGTACTTAAAATGTACAAGGGTCTCTCTGGTGAAGTAGGGCGCGCGCTTGAAGAGTTAGACACTGAATTAGATGATGAAGCAGGACCAAAAAAAGAAGCTGTCGCAACTGATTTGAGTGATATTAAAGTTGATAAAAAAAATGGTGCTGGAATTCAGGCTGGAACTCCGGTAACAAAGATTGTTGCAACGATCCTTCGCTACGCAGTTGAGGGGCGTGCGTCTGATATCCATATTGAACCAGGAGCTAAAAGTGTACGGGTGAGATTTCGATTGGACGGAGTGTTGAACACCAGCATTCGATTACCGCTTCCGGTGCTTCCTGCTGTTGTTGCACGAATTAAAATTCTTGCGCTTATGAAGCTTGATGAGAAACGAAAACCACAAGACGGAAGGTTTACCGCAACCATTGAAAATAGGAAGGTTGATTTCCGTGTCTCTACCTTTCCGTCATACCATGGAGAGAAAGTTGTGATGCGAATTCTGGACAGAAGTACGAAAGAGGTGAGTCTTGGAGCACTTGGGCTTAATGAAAGTGGAATTGATATCGTAAAACGGGCAATTGTAAAACCATATGGAATGGTGTTGATCTCAGGACCAACAGGTTCTGGTAAATCTACTACATTGTATGCCATGCTTAATGAGGTTGATCGTGATACCAAAAACGTAATTTCCCTAGAGGATCCGGTTGAGTATGATATTAAAGGAATGAACCAATCACAGGTACGTCCTGAAATTGGCTATACCTTTGCTAGTGGACTCCGATCAATCTTGCGGCAGGACCCCGATATTATCATGGTGGGAGAGATTCGTGATAAGGAGACGGCACAACTTGCGATTCAAGCTGCACTTACCGGACACTTAGTATTCTCTACTATACATACCAATACTGCGGTTGGCGTGGTCCCTCGTCTTATTGACATGGGTGTTGATCCCTATCTTATCGCACCAACGCTTGTGTTGGTGATGGCGCAGCGATTGGTTCGAACACTGTGCCCCGGAACTGGTAGAAAGATTCCCATAAAAGGTACGCTCAAGGAAAGTTTAGATAAACAATTTGCAGACTTGCCGGAGCAGTACAGGAATAACATTCCCATGTCAGATGTGCTCTATGGAATTGAGCCAACTCCAGCATGCCCCAATGGTACAAGAGGGAGAACAGGGGTGTTTGAATTTCTCGAAATAAATAGAGCGCTTGAACAGAGTATTTTAGCAAGTGGTGGGGAAAAAGAGATTGAGCAGTTAGCACGCCAAAATGGTATGCTTAGTATGAAGGAAGATGCACTTATCAAATCTTTTGAGGGTAAGATTCCTTTCGAAGAAGTAAACACATTGGGTGGAGGCTTTACGCTAGATCCCGATAACATATAAGAATTATGGAAAAAGGAACAACTATAATCATAGTCGATGATGACAAATTTCTTCTTGATATGTACGCAGTGAAATTTGGAGAACATGGTTTCAATGTAGAAACCTTTCATAGTGGTGAGTTAGCGCTTGAGAAGATACGCAAGGGCACAAAAGCAAAAGCAATCCTTATGGATATTGTTATGCCTGGCATGACTGGTCTTGAATTACTTGAAACGATACAAAAAGAAGAGCTATGTAAAGAGATTGCTATCGTGGTTCTTTCAAATCAAGGTGAAGACGTGGACATACAAAAAGCAAAGGACCTTGGAGCAGATGGATACATTGTTAAGGCAAGTACTATTCCGTCAGAAGTACTAGAACAGACTATTACTATTATGAAAAATAAACTACAATGAGTTACGAAGAAGAATTAGCATCATTAATTGATATCGTGGTAACTGAGGGTGGCTCAGACTTACATTTTTCTGTGGGTTCTCATCCAACAATTCGTGTTTCTGGTGAATTGATTCCTTTATTGAAGAAAGATCCTCATACAAAAGAAGATATGGATGGCTTTATTACCGCACTCCTTAGTGAAAAGCAAAAACAAGAGTTTTTAACAGTACAAGAAATCGATTTTTCATACAACTATAGAGAGAATTTACGTTTTAGAGGAAATGCCTTTTTTCAAAAAGGAGTTATTGGTGTGGCACTTCGATTAATTCCACAGGAAATTAAAACGATTGAAGAATTAAATCTTCCTCCAATACTTGAGTCATTTGCACACCGAGAGCAGGGGTTCTTTCTTGTGGTGGGTCCCGTTGGTCAAGGAAAATCAACAACACTTGCGTCAATGATTCAATTAATTAATCAGACGAGAGCAGAACATATCGTTACGATTGAAGATCCAATTGAGTTTATATTTTCACAGGATAAGTCGTTGATTGATCAGCGTGAAGTAAAAATTGATACTACTGACTTTGCTACTGCGCTACGTTCAGTGTTTAGGCAAGATGTTGATGTAATCATGCTTGGTGAAATGAGAGGCCCAGAGACAATCTCAACTGCAGTGACTGCGGCTGAAACAGGACATTTAGTGTTCTCAACATTGCACACCAATAATGCTGCGCAAACTATAGATCGAATTATTGATTCATTTCCAGGTGACCAGCAGGATCAAATTCGTATTCAGTTAGCAGGAAGTTTAGCGGGTATTTTTTCTCAACGTCTAATATCACGTATTTCAGGTGGATTGATTCCGGCGTATGAATTGTTAATTAACAATAATGCTGTTTCAAATCTCATTCGTGAAAAAAGAACGCACGAAATTAATACCGTGATTGAGACAGGTGCAGAGGAGGGCATGATTGATATGAATAGATCTCTTGCTGACTTGGTACGAAGAGGAGAGATTAGTGTAGACAGTGCGATGGCTGAGTCATTCAATCCAGATAACTTAAAAAACCTAGTATAATATGCTTTTTAAATATACATCAATAGATAAAGACGGGAACCAAAAAAGTGGAAGCATTGATGCATATAGTGAGGATTCCGCCATTAGTTCACTTCAACGAAGAGGATTAATTATTTCATCAATTGAATCAGCTGAAAAAAAGTCAGCATTTGATATTGCGCTGTTTGAACGGGTAACAAACAGAGAAGTGGTGATTCTGTCACGACAAATTGCGACACTGTTTGAAGCACAAGTGTCAGCACTGAAAGTATTCCGATTGATGTCGGAGGAAATGGAAAACCCGCTCATGAAGCGGACACTAGTTGAAGTTGCAGACGATCTTCAAGGAGGAACCGCTATTTCAAAATCTATTGAAAAACATCCAAAAGTATTTAGTAAGTTCTATGTAAACATGGTGCGGGCAGGTGAGGAGGCAGGAAAGCTTGATGAGACGTTCATTTTTCTTGCAGATTACTTAGACAGAACCTATGAAGTTACCAGTAAAGCACGTAATGCGTTGATCTATCCAGCATTCGTTATCTCAACCTTTATCGTGGTGATGATTTTGATGCTTACGTTGGTGATTCCGCGAATTGGAACTATTTTAATAGAGGCAGGTCAGGAGATACCGATTTACACGCAGGTGGTTATTGGTATCAGTAATTTCTTTGTAAACTACGGATTGATTTTGCTCGTTTTCTTAATCATTGGAGGTATTTTCATGTGGCGATATAGCACGACTGGACCAGGGAGACTTGCGTTTGATGACCTAAAAATGGCTATTCCCTTTGTAGGAAGCTTGTACCGAAAACTATATTTGTCACGTATTTCAGATAACTTAAGTACAATGCTTACCAGTGGTATTTCAATGGTGGAATCTATTGAAATTACAGCAAGTGTTGTTGGTAATTCAATCTATGAAGAATTACTTATTGAAGTTGCGGCAAAGGTTCGGGGAGGTTCTTCAGTGTCAGATGCCTTCGGTAGAAGTGAAGAAATACCAGGAATTATGCTTACGATGATTAAAGTTGGTGAAGAGACAGGGGAACTCGGAAGCATTCTAAAAACACTCGCCAAGTTCTATAGAAGAGAGGTTACCAATGCGGTTGATACGTTAATTACGTTAATTGAGCCTATTATGATCGTAACGCTTGGTCTTGGGGTTGGATTTCTTCTTGCTTCGGTTCTGATACCGATCTATAATGTATCTACAGCTATATAGGTATTATCCACACATAGAAGTGTTCGATACTCGTTGTGGTTGTATAATCTTATTATTAATAAAATTTAAATATAGGATATGAAGAATAAAGGATTTACACTTATTGAACTCTTGGTCGTTATCGCAATCATCGGTATTCTATCGTCCGTTGTTCTTGCAAGTCTAAACAACGCTCGGCAAGATGCACGAGTTGCTTCAGCTCAGTCATCTCTAAAGAGTATTCAAGCAGGAGCACACATTTGTATGAATGATAACCAAGCGCTTGATGCGACGCCAACCCCTATAGAAGCAATCTGTGCGGGCTCAGATACAACCTGGGGAGTGCTTCCATCAAACTGGAGTTGGGTATCAGCAAGTAGCACACCATCAGCAGGAACATTTAATTATTCTGCTACAGGAGATGGATCTACGGTTAGTTGTAACCAAAGTGTTTGTACAAAGACGTAGTCATGTACTAGTTATAAACCCCACGAATGTGGGGTTTATCTTTTTTAGTGGTACTATCTAAGTGTTATGGAAGGAACTGTTGGTATAAAAGAATAAATTTCATTATATGAAAAAAGGATTTACCTTGATTGAACTATTGATAGTTATATCTATTATTGGTATTCTTTCCTCGGTTGTTGTTGCTTCATTGAATACAGCACGTGAAAAGGCACGGGACACGAATAGAATTACTGATATAAAACAATTACAGCTAGCGCTTGAATTGTACTATGACTCAAGTGGCAGTAAGTATCCTACCGCTTTGAGTGCCTTGGTTCCAACCTACATTCAAACAATGCCCACTGATCCACGAAGTAGAAATCAGTATAGCTATTCATGGGATCCTAGTTCTAACCCACGATCATATCACTTAGGTGCGATATTAGAGAACACGGGAAGTGCAGTTCTTTCTTCTGACGCTGATTTTGATTCAACATCGTACGCTGGGGGTTCTAAATTTAGAGGAAACTCTACTAACTGTGCGACTGGTACGGGTACTGAGTTGTGCTTTGATGTGAAGCCGTAGTACCTTAACATATAAGGATTTAATGAATACTATAGACATATTCGGCGTACTATAAAAATAGATGCTACAATATATCCACATGATGGGTATATTTTTTTTCATCCTCGGAACAATCATTGGCAGTTTTCTAAATGTGCTGATTCTTCGGTACGGTAAGGACTCTTTGGATGGGAGATCTCATTGTATGGAGTGTAGTAAACAATTGAAGTGGTTTGAGTTGCTACCCATCATTTCTTTTATATATTTACAGGGTAAATGTTCAGGATGTGGTAAAGCAATTTCTATTCAGTACCCATTAGTAGAATTAGGTACGGGGATATTGTTTCTCGGAGCTTTTATAAAGATAGGAAATATTCCTGAGGTTCTTTTTGTTTCTCTCTTACTTAGTCTTCTTATGTTTATCTTAGTCTACGACTTGTATCACAAAATTATTCCTGATCTTTTTTCATATGGATTTGCCGTTCTCGCACTTTTCTATAGTTTTTTGTTCACCTCTTTTGATTACTGGACAATGCTTGCAGGGCCTTTACTATTTGTTCCATTTTGGGCACTGTGGAAGGTTTCTTCGGGTAGGTGGATTGGACTTGGAGACGGTAAATTAGCTCTTGGTATTGGCTGGTCTCTCGGTATTGTTGGTGGTATTTCTGCGGTACTAGTAGCCTTTTGGATAGGGGCGGTAGTGGGGGTGTTACTCCTCGTATTCTCTCGAATAAGTCAATTGTCTGCGAACGAAAAACCACTTACAATGAAGACTGAAGTACCATTTGCACCATTTTTAATAATTGGTTTTTGGCTGGTCTTCTTTTTTGATGTAAATGTACTATTCATCTAAAAAAACAGGTGGTTTTACACTCATAGAACTTATGGTTTCTATGGCGATTATTACGATTATTACATCGGTGGTTCTCGTGAATCATAATAGATTTAATGGAACTATTTTTCTTGGTAATCTGGCCTATGATGTTGCACTCTCCGTTCGAGAGGCGCAAATATATGGATTAAGTGTACGTGAGTTTGGGGGATCGTTTAATATTGGGTATGGAGTGCACTTTGATGCCGCAACACCAAAATCATTTTTCATATTTGCTGATATTGATAGAAATCAACGGTATACTGCATCTACCGATTCTGTTGTAGAGACACTTACCGTTACCAGAGGAAATAGTATTTCAAAATTTTGTGCGACCACTTTTGGTATTAGTCCGGTAGAGAAATGTACTGATAGCAGTGCACCACTTGGAACACTTGATATTGCGTTTAACAGGCCGAATCCAGAAGCAGTGATCACTGATAATTTGGGGATTGGCTATACGTCTGCAAAAATTATTGTTTCGTCAGACGAAGGAGACACACGTAGTGTTGTCATAGAAGGTACCGGGCAAATTTCAGTTCAGCAATAATATGAATAAAAAAGGATTTACATTAATAGAACTCATGGTTTCGATTACGATCTTTAGTATCGTTATGCTTGTTTCGGTTGGGGCACTTCTTTCAATTGTTGATGCAAACAGAAAAGCACAATCCTTGAAGTCAGTGATGAATAATCTAAACTTTGCACTTGAAAGTATGTCACGTAACATACGTGTTGGCACAAACTATCATTGCAAGCCATATGATGGAATAATTCCTCCTTCAGTACCCTCAAACATTACTGATACAAGAGATTGTTCTGGAGCGGATGGGGGCGTATTGTTTGCCTTTGAGGGAAGTACGGGGAATCGCAGTGATGGAAGTGATCAAATTGTATACCGACTTAATGGTTCACGACTCGAGTTGTCGAAGGACAGCGGGGCAACCTTTACCGCAATTACTGCGCCAGAGGTTCAGATTTCTAACTTCAGATTCTATGTTATTGGAAGTGCGCCACTTACGGTTGGGAATACAATTCAACCACGTGTGGTGATGACCATTCAGGGGGTTGCGGGAGAAAATGTAAATCAGACGACGTTTAATGTACAAGCGTCTGTTTCTCAGCGGTTAATTGATATTTAGTATGAATAAAAAAGGATTTACATTACTTGAAACACTCATTGCAGTTACCATACTGTCGGTTTCTTTGGCGGGTCCGATTACTATTGCCTCCCAAGGTCTTGCCTCTGCATTTTTTGCAAAAGAACAAATTACCGCTTTCTACCTAGCACAGGAAGCAGTTGAGTATGTACGTAGTGTACGAGATGAAAACTTTTTAACTGGAAATAGCTGGTTAGACGGTATTTCAAATTGTGTTGGAGAGGTGTGTGTGGTTGATATGCCTGCACATAGTCATAAGGTGTGTAGCACTGGAACGTGTGCTCCACTTAATTTTAATAGTACTACTGCGCTATATAACAACAGTGCGATCGGAGGAAACAATCAACCGTCAATATATACCAGGGAGCTTAGGCTAGAACAGATCAATGCAGATGAGGTTTCTATTTCAGTTGTGCTTATCTGGGAATCAAAAACTCGTACGAGAACATTCCAAATTCGTGAAAATATCTATAATTGGTTGCCATGATAACTTCTAACAAACAAAAAGGATTTACCTTACTTCTCGCCGTGCTTGTTTCAAGTATTGTGCTTTCCGTTGGTCTTGCGATTTTTAGTCTTACCTTCAAAGAGTTACGACTCTCTTCAGCTGGAAGAGAGTCTCAGTTTGCGTTCTATGCTGCCGACTCAGGAATTGAGTGTGCGCTGTATCATGATCAGCGTGCTAATGCATTTTCTACCACGTCGCCTTCAAGTTCAATCACCTGTAACAACACAAGTCTTCCTGTTACGTCGAGTACTCCAATTCCAGGAACCTACGTGAGGACCTTTAGCTTAGTATTAGATAGTGCGTCAAACAGGTACTGTTCAAATGTTACCGTTACCAAAACTGATGGCGATACGGCAATAAGTGCGCGAGGTACAAACACTTGTGGAGGAGCTGATTCTCGGAGGGTAGAGCGAGCAATTGAAGTAACATTCTAGTATGAAGTACACTACAGAAATAAAAGATCGTGCTTCAAAATTACGCGAGTTAATTAATTATCATCGATACCTCTATCATGTAGAGGATAGAGAGGAAATAACGCCAGCGGCGCTTGATTCATTAAAAAATGAACTTGCGAAACTTGAAGAGAAGTTTCCAAGCTTACGAACTCTTGATTCTCCAACACAGCGTGTTGCCGGTGTTCCGCTCGAGGGATTCCAGAAGGTAAGACATAAGGTGGCACAATGGTCGTTTAATGACGCATTTACCGAAGAAGATATTAAGGATTTTGATAAACGAGTGAAAAAAATAGTAGCGTGTGACCCAACCTATACCACTGAATTGAAGATTGATGGATTGAAAATTGTACTTGAATACAAAAAGGGAGTACTCGTCATTGCTGCTACAAGAGGTGATGGAAAAGTTGGAGAAAATGTAACTGCAAATATTAAAACCATTGAATCAATTCCGCTTCGCTTGCAGAAAGAAGTTGACGTGATCGTTGAAGGAGAGATATGGATGGGGAAGAAGAATTTTGAAAAGTTGAATCGTGGAAGAGAACAGAAATTTGCAAATCCACGAAACGTTGCCGCTGGGAGCATTCGACAGCTTGATCCAAAGGTTGCAGCAAGCCGTAAGTTAGATGTGTTCATCTATGATCTAGTACAATCGAGTGAAATAATTCCGAGTACGCAGTTTGAAGAGCTTGAGTTACTTCGTCAGTATGGATTCAAGGTGAATCCTCATTTTGCAATCCACAATTCTATTGAAGACGTAATTACGTTTTGGAAAAAATGGGTAAGTAAAGCACCGAAGGAAGATTATTTAGTTGATGGGGTTGTGGTAAAAGTAAATGAGTTAGCGTATCAAGAAAAGCTAGGGTATACCGGGAAGGCACCACGTTATGCAATTGCACTCAAATTCCCTGCAGAACAGGTCACGACGGTTGTTGAACGTATCGTGTTGCAGGTAGGACGTACGGGGGTACTTACTCCGGTGGCTCATCTTAAGCCTGTTTCTGTTTCTGGGTCTGTGGTGTCTCGTGCGACGCTCCATAATGAGGATGAGATTAAACGACTTGATGTACGTGTGGGAGATACGGTTATCCTACAGAAGGCAGGAGACATCATTCCTGATATTGTTTCAGTGTTGATCGAAATGAGGACGGGAAGAGAAAAAAAGTATATCTTTCCAAAACACATTGTAGCTTGTGGCGGCCAGGTAGAGAGGATCCCAGGGACTGCAGCACACCGGTGTGTAAATCGGAATTCCTTTGCACAGCAGAAAAGAAAGTTCCATCACTTTGTTTCCAAAAAAGCATATGATATTGATGGCCTTGGTCCACAGATTGTGGATATGCTTATGGAAAAAGAATTACTTTCTACATTTGATGATATTTTCACATTAGAAAAAGGAGACATTGTTGATCTGCCAGGGTTTGGAGAAAAGTCGGTAGATAATTTGTTGGTGTCAATTAATAAGTCTCGACGTATTGAATTACCAAGGTTTTTGATAGGTCTCTCAATTGACCAAGTTGGTGAAGAGACTGCGTATGATTTGGCAACGCACTTTGAAACCTTGGCAAACCTTATGAAAGCTTCGAAAGAAGAGTTAGAGGCAATTTCTGGCGTTGGCGAAGTGGTTGCTGAGTCAATCTATGAATGGTTTAGAAATTCAGAAAATGCGGAGCTACTCGACGGACTCCTCGACCACGTTCAGATACAGAATGTTCTTGGAGGAAAGAAATTGCAAGGAAAAACATTTGTATTGACGGGTAGCTTAGAATCTCTCTCTCGAGATGAAGCGAAGCAGTGCATACGGCGCGCCGGAGGGGAGATATCCTCCTTCGTGTCGAAGAAAACAAACTATGTGGTGGTAGGAGCACGTCCAGGAGTTAAGGCCACAAAGGCAAAAGAGTTAGGAGTAGAAGTACTACAAGAGAAAGATTTTTTGAAAATCGTATGATAGTATAGATCCATATGATACAAAAAGATGACCTCATAAAACTGACTGGCATGGCAAGAATTAAATTAACGGAAGAAGAGCTTTCTGAAATGAAAGGAGATTTTGAGAGTATCTTAGGGTATGTGTCTGAGATACAGGAAGTTATTGGGAGCGATGAAGAGAAAGAGATGGGAACACACTACAATGTGATGCGGGAAGATGGAGTGCCACATGAGTCTGGAATACATACGGATATCATTGTTGCACAATTTCCTCAAACAGAAGGAAATCACTTGAAGGTGAAAAAGATACTACAAAATGATTAAACAAATTCATGAAGCGTTAGTTGCTGGTACATACACCTCGGTAGAATTAACAGAGAAGTATTTGAAGAATAGTAATCCTGATATAAATGCATATCTCGAAGTGTTTGAGGACGCACTTGATCAAGCAAAAAAAGCTGATGAAATGATTGCTGCTGGTAAGAGTACGTTACTTACTGGAATTCCTATCTCAGTAAAAGACAATATTTTGATTAATGGCAAATACGTTAGCGCTGCTTCAAAAATGTTGGAGAAGTATGTTGCGACCTATGACGCAACGGTCATTGCGAAACTAAAAAAAGAAGCAGTGGTGTTTATTGGAAGAACAAACATGGATGAATTTGCGATGGGTTCTTCTACAGAAAACTCTGCATATGGAAGAGTAAAGAATCCACTTGATCCAGAACGTGTTCCAGGAGGGTCTTCAGGAGGGTCAGCGGCATCTGTTCAAATGGATAGTGCAGTTGTATCACTTGGAAGTGATACTGCAGGTTCAATTCGACAGCCTGCAAGTTTCTGTGGGGTGGTGGGGCTTAAACCAACCTATGGATCGGTAAGTCGCCATGGGCTCATAGCTATGGGATCATCACTTGACGTAATTGGCTCATTAGGAAAGTCTGTAGAAGATACAAAAATTGTGTTTGATGTGATAAAAGGAAAGGATATATTTGATAGTACCTCTATAGATCACGGTGCTATAGAAGAAAAGAAAGAATATACTATTGGTATTCCAAAGGGAATTCTAGAAGGAGTTGATGAAGAGGTTAAAGAATCTTTTATTGAAACAATTGAATCACTGAAGACTAAAGGATACAAGACAAAGGAAATTGAATTACCAAATATGAAGTATGGTATTTCTTCTTACTACGTCATCATGCCCGCTGAAGTTTCTACTAACCTTGAGCGATTGGATGGGGTACGCTATGGAGTGCATGTAGAAGGAGATGATTTACTTGCTGATTATGTTAATTCTCGAACAAATGGATTTGGAAAAGAAACACGAAGAAGAATCCTTCTTGGAACCTACGTACTCTCTGCAGGATACTATGATGCCTACTATGGAAAGGCTCAGATGGTGAGGAAGCTCATTACAAATGACTTTTTGGAAGCGTTTAAGGAGGTGGATGTGATTGCTACTCCTACCGCACCATCCGTGGCGTTTAAGGCGGGAGAGAAGAGTGATCCGCTTTCAATGTACCTGGCGGATGTGTTTACAGTAAACGCAAACCTTACGGGCATGCCGGCGATTTCCATACCCGGTCCAACCAATGGATTACCCATAGGATTTCAATTAATAGCTCCTCACCTACATGAGGAATGGTTGTTTACTATAGGACGTAATGTTGAATAATCTTATGACCACACCAATTTCACAATTCGATTTTTCAGAAATAATTAGTGCGATAGGTGAATTTGTTGAAAAGGCCTTTATGTTTTCACCAGGGTTTGAAGAAATCATAACGTATCTGGGTATTACCCCAGGTGACGTTACGGTAATGAACTTACTCAGTACTGTAGCAGTATTGGTATCACTTGTATTGATGGTGGGGATACTCTATTCAATAATCCGTGTTTCGCAACTGCACAGCACTGACAAGATGGTCAAAAGAGCGTTTGCGAAGAGAGGTAGGAACGTTGTTGACAACCAGCAGTGGAGAAAGATTCTGAATTTAACGCACACTGATAATCCTCATGATTGGAAATTAGCTCTGCGGGAAGCTGATATTATGCTTGATGTTGCGGTTACCGAGAAGGGATATAGAGGAACTACCTTTGAGGATAGATTGGTAAGATTACCCGATAGTGAAGATGCTGAATTAGCTCACCAAGGGTGGGTTGAATATATTCAAATTGGAGGAGACCAACATATGCTTACTAAAGTAAAGGTAAAAGAAGTTTTAAAGCACTACGAGCGAGCGCTTAAAAAATTAGGGGTGCTGTAGTTGGACATTTTACTAATATACTGTATACTGTGCAACATATCGCGGAGTGGAGGAGTAGTACCTCGGGAGGCTCATAACCTCCAGGCGCCGGTGCAATTCCGGCCTCCGCAACACGTTTTAGAGCGCTTATATAGCGCTCTTTTTGTTTCTATGGTATTTTGTTGCTATTGCCGACGTAGCTCAGCTGGTTAGAGCACTGCACTCATAAAGCAGGGGTCGGAGGTTCAAGTCCTCCCGCCGGCACATTGCATTGAAAAAGTTTGATTTTGGTGTAGTATATGGTTTGTCCACTATGTGGGTGTAGCTCAATTGGTTAGAGCACTCGCCTGTCACGCGAGAGGTTGCGGGTTCGAGTCCCGTCACTCACGCATTTAGAGCCCTTTTCGGGCTCTTTTTTTATCCACTTTTAACAGTATCTTTTTGGTGGTATATAAAGGATACATGAGACGTGAAATGCCTATAGGCGAACTTGAAGACGAGGAGGAGGAAGATGACATTCCAGAAAAACACCCTAAAACAAGAGACGATGTTGATGATGACGAGGAGGTTCCCGAACATTTATTTTAATTATTTTTTTGCAAAAAGTGTCAAAATCAAATATATCGCTCGGGTAGCAGAGAGCGTAGGCATGGTAAGGCTGATGTTGTGGTTTCGAGTACCATCGCTTGCGCATAAATAAATTTCACCATTTATTCTTTCTGTTAATAGATTGTTTGACTCTGGTTTGTTACAATAACTACATATGAAAGTGGCTGGTGTTGTTATTGGTAGTGTACTACTAGGCGGACTTGTAATGTTAGCAAGTCACAAAGAAGTACAATTTTTTATTCCTCAAATTGGACTTCTTGTTGCGTTCTATTTTTTAATACGAAATCGTCACAGTATTGCCTCTTGGTTTTTGAAATTTCCTATAGCCAATAGTGTCATTCTTTATTTTATTTCCTCATTACCATTTATGTTGTTTGAGGAGAATATTAATTGCTTTCCACCTGAAGCTGGAGGGTGTCAGTTGTTTCCTCCAACAATTCCATTTTTGTTAATTGCATTAGCTCTATTGTTGCTTATTGTCAGAAAATTTAAGTTTACTCGTTTTTGGACTATTGTTACAATTTTTTCTATTCTCGGAGTTTTGTGGGAAATAACTATAGGAGTATCGAGCGTTGCGTTTCTTTCTCTCCCGCCCCTATGGTTTTTTGTAATTTCAGGATGGACGTGGCTTAGCTATGCTTTTATTGTTATTGTTCCGCTTACGCTTACGCTTCAGAAGCATAATTTATAGTTTTGTGTTGCCATATTAATTTTACTTACAGGATAAAGAAGACAAAGCAGAACGAGAGCTTCCAAACAGAGATACTATTTCTCTTAACGTTGAGACTTCCTCCTGAATATTTTTTTTGCAAAAAGTGTCAAAATCAAATACTATACCTATATTGCCGGGATAGCTCAGTTGGTAGAGCGCCGCCATGGTAAGGCGGAGGCCGTGGGTTCAATTCCCTCTCTCGGCTCCAGTTGCCAAAGTAGCTCAGTTGGTAGAGCAATCCCTTCGTAAGGGAGAGGTCGGCAGTTCGACTCTGCCCTTTGGCTCAACGTAATATGGAAATAAAAGAAAGAATTATAAAAATTGAACAACTGATGTTACTTCCTACTTTTTGGGAAGATAAAAATAAAGCACAACGTTTAATTGCAGAACTTCAAGAATTACAAGACGAACTCGAAGGAGTTGGTAAGTACGACAAGGGAGACGCAATGCTTTCGGTCTACGCAGGTGCTGGGGGAGATGATGCAGAAGATTTTGCACGTTTACTATTTCAAATGTACGGAAAGTATATTGATTCAAAAAATTGGGAATGGAAGACGCTTCATGAGCACGGGAATGATCATGGAGGATATCGCAACATTACGATAGAAGTATCTGGAAAGGGGGTATACGGAGCACTGAAGAAAGAATCAGGAGTGCATCGACTTGTTCGACTTTCTCCCTTTAATTCAAAGAGTCAGCGGCACACATCGTTTGCATTAATTGATGTGGTTCCGAAGATTAAAAAGATACAAGAGATTGAAATATCTGAAGATGAACTTGATGTGCAGTTTAGTAAATCGAGCGGTCCGGGAGGACAGAATGTAAATAAGCGGGATACGGCAGTTCGAATTGTACACATTCCTACAGGGATTTCGGTTCATGTTGAGTCAGAGAGAAGTCAGGTGCAGAATCGAGAGAAGGCGCTTGAAATGATTACCGGTAAGTTGTTCACCATGCTGGAAAAACAGCAGAAAAAGGAACTTTCAGAGCTCTCCGGGGCATCTGAGACACAGATTGAGTGGGGAAATCAGATTAGGTCATATGTGATGCATCCATACAAAATGGTGAAAGATCACCGGACAGATGTGGAAATTCGTGATGTAGATAAAGTTTTGGACGGTGATCTACAGAAATTTATAGACGCGGAAAGAGATTTGCAGTAAAATTGGAGGGACGCATGATTTATTTCGATAAGGTTTCAAAAATATATAATGATAATTCGTGTGCACTAGACGACGTGACATTATCAATAGAACCAGGAGAGTTCGTTTCAATTGTAGGTCACTCTGGTGCAGGTAAGACGACTCTCCTTAAAATGTTGTTAGCAGAAGAACGTCCATCAAGCGGGTCTGTCTTTTTTGAGTCAGCAGATATTCATTCGTTACATAAAAGTTCGTTATGTAAGTATCGAAGAAAGATTGGAACCATCTTCCAGGACTATCGACTACTTCCACACAAAACAGCGTATGAGAATATTGCATTTGCAATGGAAGCGGCAGGAAGAGAAGATCATGAAATTGCATCTGATGTTCCGTACATGTTGGATCTCGTTGATTTGGGAGACAAGATGTGGAACTTTCCAAACGAACTCTCTGGTGGAGAGCGTCAACGAGTTGCGATAGCGCGTGCTATTGTAAATCAACCTGATGTGATCATAGCAGATGAACCAACCGGGAATCTTGATCCAATTAGTACGTATGAAATTATTCAGATTTTGAAAAAAATCAATGATCTTGGAAAGACGGTAATTTTAACAACACATAACAAGGGAGTGATCGATTCACTGCACAAGCGAGTGATTACAATCGATGGAGGTCGGGTGGTTCGCGATGATAAGACAGGGAGATACATTTTATAATATGTTTTGGACTAACGCAAAAAGAATAATAAAAACTGGTTTTATTGGATTCCTACGAAATGGATTTGTTTCCCTTGCTGCGATTTTGGTAATGACGGTGACACTTTCAGTGATTACTTCAATCATCTTCATGAATGCGATGCTTGGTTCTTCACTGTCTCAAATTAAAGATAAGGTAGACATTAATGTGTACTTTGTAACTTCGGCTGCGGAAGAGGACGTGCTTGCAATTAAGCGAGCTGCTGAGGCACTGCCTGAGGTAGCAGGTGTTGAGTATATTAGTCCGGAGGTTGCTTTGGAGCGTTTTGTAGAGCGCCATGAAAATGATCAGCTTACGCTACAAGCACTTGATGAGCTTGATGAGAATCCGCTTGGAGCAAGTCTGAGTATTAGAGCAAAAGAGACTTCACAGTATGAAGGAATTGCTAATTTCTTGCAGGATGACGGAAATACCCTATCGAGCGACGGCGTTGCAATCATTGATAGTATCAACTACTTCCAAAATAGAGTTGCGATTGAGCGATTGAGTAAGATTATTGATTCAGCTGAGAAGTTTGGATTGGTGATTATGATCGTGTTAATTTTTGCGTCAATCATTATTATCTTCAATACTATTCGACTTGCCATCTATACTGCTAAAGAAGAAATTTCCGTGATGCAGTTGGTTGGAGCAACCAACTCATACATTCGAGGTCCGTTTGTGTTTGCAGGCGTGATGTATGGATTAATTGCAGGAATTATCACGTTGTTTATATTCTACCCGTTAACGCTTTGGCTCGGTCCAGCTACTGAAAGTTTCTTTGGGGACATTAATATCTTTACCTACTACATGAGTAATTTTGGTAGTTTGTTTGTAATCATTATTGGCTCTGGAATTGTGCTTGGTTCAGTATCCAGTTATTTGGCAGTTAGAAAATACTTAGAAGTATAATATGGGAAAAAATAGAAAATATATTTTTGTTGTGGGCGGTGTAATGAGTGGGGTTGGAAAAGGAATCACTTCCGCTTCCATCGGCCACATACTCCAGGCAAGGGGATTGAAAGTGAACCTCGTGAAGGTTGATCCTTACTTAAACGTTGACGCAGGCACCATGAACCCCACCGAGCACGGTGAGGTTTTTGTTATGGCAAATGGACTTGAGACTGATCAAGACATGGGTAACTATGAACGATTCCTCAACATGAATTTATTCCCAGAAGACTATATGACCAGTGGAATGATCTATCAGTCGGTAATAGAGAAAGAAAGGAATTTGGGATACAAAGGAAAGTGTGTTGAAGCGGTTCCTCATATTCGTGATGCGATTGTTAAAAGGATTAAAGAAGCTGGAGACAAACATGGGTCTGATATTTGTGTCGTTGAAATTGGTGGAACGATTGGTGACTACCAAAACATTATGTTCATTGAAGCTGCACGAGTGATGCAGATGAAAAACCAAGAGGATGTGAAGTTTATCATGGTGAGTTATCTTCCTGTTCCGAGTACGTTAGGGGAGATGAAAACTCGTCCTACACAGCATGCGATACGACAGTTGAACTCATATGGAGTACAGCCCGATATTATTATTGCTCGTAGTTCTATTCCACTTGATGATCGCCGTAAAGAAAAAATTTCGGTGTCATCTAATGTTCTTAAAGAACATGTTATTTCAGCACCAGACATTGAGAGCATCTATGATGTGCCACTCAATTTTGAGAAAGATAAGTTGGGAGATACGTTGTTGAAGTTATTACATCTCCATGGAAAACCATTTCATGCAGACCTTACCAAATGGAAAAAGTTTGTTGAAAAGGTGAAAGGAACAGAAGGAGAGGTGAACATAGCGATAGTTGGGAAGTATTTTGATACAGGAGATTTTGTACTTTCTGATGCATACATTTCGGTGATTGAGGCTATTAAATTTTCTGCATACTACGCAGGGGTGAAACCAAAAATTAAATGGTTGAGTTCTCAAGATTTTGAAAGTGACACCTGTGATTTAGATATTTTGACCAAGTTTGATGGGATTGTAATTCCTGGGGGTTTTGGTGAGACTGGTATTGAAGGAAAATTAAAGGTAATTCAGTGTGCGCGGGAGAATAATATTCCGTACTTTGGATTATGCTACGGTATGCAGTTATTGGTGATTGAGTATGCACGTAATGTTCTTGGATTGTCTGATGCAAACACTGTTGAGATTGATTTTGAAACACAACATCCAATTGTTGATGTAATGCCTGATCAGAAAAACTTAATTAAGGAAGGAAAGTATGGAGGCACCATGAGACTTGGTGAGTATCCTGCTTTGATTAAGAAGGGTACGATTGCGTATGATGCTTATGGTAAAAAGGATATTGTTGAACGACATCGACATCGATATGAGATTAATCCAAACTATGTTGAAAAATTAGAGACAAATGGTATTGTATTCTCAGGTACTTCACCAAATGGAGTACTCATGGAGATCGCGGAACTGCAGAAGGAAACGAATAGATTCCATTTAGGAACGCAGTTCCATCCTGAATTTTTAGCACGTCCTCTCTCTCCACATCCATTGTTTGATGCGTTTATTAAGGCGGCGATAGAGAAGCGGTAAATTAATTGCCGGGTCATCTAGTGGTAGGATGCGAGCTTCTGGCGCTCGTCACCGGGGTTCGAATCCCTGCCCGGCAGC
>CAYQYW010000007.1:0-45427 GCA_964421995.1 uncultured Candidatus Saccharibacteria bacterium | reverse complement strand
TGACTTACCATATGATGGTTCAGTATTTTTGTATTCAGATGTAATTCCATTTCTTAAAAAATATAAGGATAAACATCTCATTCTTGTTTCAACAACTACATATAGTAGTCAAAAAAAAGTTGTTACAGACACAGGGATTTTGGATTATCTTAAGGAAATATATTTTGTTGATACAAATAATGAAAAAGGAGATGTGTTAAGTAAATATAATGAAAAGATCGTGTTTCTTGATGATTTACCGGAGAATCTATATAACGTGCAAAATAAGTGTAAAAATAGTACAGTTGTACTTATGGATAGAAATAAGACCGCAAATAATAGGGATTTTCCAGTTGTTTCTAGTCTTTTGGAGTTTGAGAAGTATATTTAAAAATAATTGCAATTTATTTTATGAAAATTGGTTTTATTGGTCAGGGATATGTTGGAAAAAATTATGCTGATGATTTTGAAAAGCGTGGGTTTGATGTTGTTCGTTTTGCAAAAGGTGAATCATATAAAGAAAATAAAGAAAAACTAAGTGAGTGCAATATTGTATTTATTGCCGTTCCTACACCAACTACACCCGATGGATTTGATACGAGCATATTACAGGAAGTATTGAAAATACCAATACCAGGAACAACTGTTGTGATAAAATCAACTATTTTACCGGGAACTACAGAGTCTTTACAAAAAAACAACCCTGACATTTATATTTTAAATTCACCAGAATTTTTAAGTGAAGTTACTGCTGCATATGATGCAACTCATCCCGATAGGAATATCATAGGTATTCCAATTGATTCGGATGAGTATAGAAAACGAGCAGGAGAGCTACTTTCAATATTGCCAAAAGCGCCCTATGATCTTATTTGTACATCGAAGGAAGCTGAACTGATAAAATATGGTAGAAATACTTTTGGTTTTATAAATGTTGTATACACAAATTTATTTTATGATTTAGCAAAAAAACTCGATTTAGACTGGAACATTATACAAGGTGCTCTTGAGGCAGACCCTATGATATCAAGTCAATATCTTAATCCTATACACAAAAAAGGAAGAGGGGCGGGTGGCAGTTGTTTTATTAAAGATTTTGAAGCCTTTCTTCAGCTCTATGAGAAGAGTGTTGAAGATAAGTTAGGTATAAAGGTTTTAAAATCTTTACGTGATAAAAATGTTAAACTATTACTTGATAGCGATAAAGACAAGGACTTACTAGAAAGTGTTTATGGTGCATTAAAGAATAAGTAATATGAAAAATATACTGATTATAACTGAAAAATTAGATTCTAATCATGAAATTTTTGGATTTTTTCATGCACAGATACTTGATTTTGTAAAAGAATGCAAAATTGTTTCAGTGATTTGTCTTGAAGAATCTTCTCATAATCTCCAGGGAAAAGTAAATGTATTGTCTCTTGGGAAGGAGAAGCAACAATCAAAAATTATGTACATAAAAAATTTCTATATGTATATATGGCAAGAGAGAAAAAATTATGATGTTGTGTTTGTGCATTTAAATCCGGTGTATGTCGTAATGGCGGGATTATTTTGGAGATTATTTAATAAGACTATCGTGCTTTGGTATAATCATACTCAAGTAAGTTTAATTCTACGTATTGCAGAAAAACTAGCTCATAAAATATATACACCATCTAAAGAAAGCTTTAGGTTGAAGAGCAAGAAGGTATCTGTCATCAGTCATGAAGACAATATTCCTGCAACGGTGTGTGGAGATAGGAATTAGATTTATTATATGAAAGTACTTATACTTACACAGAAAGTTGATGTCAATGACGTCGTACTAGGTTTTTTTCATAGGTGGCTTATAGAGTTTTCGAAACATTGCGATCATATAATTGTTATCTGTTTAGAAAAAGGGTCGTATGATTTACCAAACAATATAGAAGTGTTGTCTCTTGGAAAAGAGAAGGGAGTTTCAAGGTTTGGGTATATAAGGAACTTCTTTACATATGTTTGGGGTAGAAGAAAAGAATACAATACGGTATTTGTTCATATGAATCCAATCTATGTCGTATTAGCAGGTTGGCTATGGAAACTTTTAGGCAAGCGAATAGTGATGTGGTATACACACAGACAGGTTGATTTGAAACTTCGTATAGCTGAAAAATTTGCATACGTAATATTTTCTGCGTCAAAGTATAGTTTTAGGCTAGAGACAAAGAAACTACAAATAATAGGACATGGTATAGATTTAGATAAATTTACTTGTACTAACGAAAAACAAAAAAGTATTTTTAGGATTGTTTCTGTTGGAAGAATTACAAAAATTAAAAATTGTGATACATTGCTTCGTGCAGGCTTGCTTGTAAAAAATGCATTAGATAATCCTGTCGAGATAGTTTTTGTTGGCGCACCTGTTACAGATGAAGATAAAGAATATTTTAAAGAATTAAAAAAATTGGTGGCAGAATTAAAACTTGAAAAGAATGTCATATTTGTTGGGAGTGTTTCAAACAATAAAGTATTGCCATATTATTGCAATGCTTCTGTTTCAACAAACATGACTCCAACGGGAGGTATTGATAAGTCAGTTCTTGAGTCAATGGCTTCGAAAACTCCAGCGATTGTATCTAATGAGGCGTTTAGGGAATATTTTGCTCAGTATGCTGATGATTTAATATTTACATTTAAAGATTATAAAGATCTTGCTCAAAAGCTTATACGTATTCATGATCGAGGTGATATTGGAAAAATTCGTTTATTTTTAAAACAGCAAACTGATGATAATTTTAGTGTAGCAAATGTTGTCGCACGTATAGCTAGTGAATTTTAATTATGAAACAAGTAAATAAGAATCATTATAAGTTTACTAATTACTGTGGATTCGACAGATGGTCAAGTTATTTCTATCAATTAAGAGAGGTGATTGATTTAAATCCAAGAAATCTTTTAGAGGTTGGTGTTGGTGATGGGGTTTTGAAAAATTATATCTGCAATAATACAGATATGGAATATAAAAATTTAGATATTGCTGAAGATTTAAAACCTAATATTGTTGGAAACGTTGAGAATATTCCGCTTGGTGACGATACGTTTGATTTGGTTTGTGCCTTTGAAATTTTAGAACATATTCCGTTTGATAAATTTGATATAGCCCTTTCTGAACTCAACAGAGTGTCAAAAAGAGATGTTATTATCAGTTTGCCACATTTTGGTCCATCAGTTAGGCTTGCATTTAAGTTACCTTTTTTAAAAGAATTTAAATTTGCCTTCAAGATACCTTTTTATAAAAAACATGTATTTAATGGGGAACATTACTGGGAAATTGGGAAAAAAGGATATTCCACTAATAAAATAAGGAAAGTTATAAAAAAACATTTTTTTATAACAAATGAATTTGTTCCATTTGAGAATCAATATCATCATTTTTTTATACTTAGAAAAAAATAAGTTATGAAAATTTTATATATAGCAAACATAAGGATGCCTACTGAAAAAGCACATGGCATCCAAATAATGAAAATGTGTGAAGCTTTTGCTGACTTAGGGCACGAAGTTATACTTGTTGTTCCGTATAGATTTAATCATATAAAAGATAATCCATTTGAATATTATGGAGTAACAAAAAATTTTAAAATTAAGAGATTACCAAGTGTTGATTTAGTTATTTTTGGAAAGATTGGATTTTTAATTCAAAGCATATCGTTTGCGAAATTTGCTCTACTTTATTCAATTTTTTACAAAGCAGATATAATTTATTCACGGGATGAGGTCTTGGTTATTTTTTTAAGTTTTTTGCACAGAAATATATTTTGGGAGTCACATACAAATACTTATAATTTTTTTGTGAAGAAGTTTATAAGAAAAATTAAAAGAGTTGTTGTAATAACAAAAAGTCTAAAGAATTTTTACCTTAGTAAAGGTATCAATAATTTGAAAATTTTGGTAGCTCCTGATGCTGTTGATATCAAAGAATTTAATGTGTCTTTAAGTAAGGAGGAGTCTAGAGACAAACTTGGTTTGCCACAAGATAAGAAAATTGTTATGTATACAGGACATCTTTATGGGTGGAAGGGGGTTGGCATCCTAGCACAATCAGCAGAACTGTTAGGTAAAGATACATTTGTCGTGTTTGTTGGAGGTACAGATGAGTGTATTGATGAATTTAAAAATAAATATACTTTGGATAATATTTTAATTCTCGGTAGGAAATCTCATAAAGAAATACCTTATTATCTAAAAACAGCTGATGTTTTGGTATTGCCTAATACTGCTAAAGAGGATGTTTCAAAATTATACACTTCACCCATGAAATTGTTTGAATACATGGCGAGTGGGGTAGCAATTGTTGCATCAGATTTACCTAGCATTAGAGAGATATTAAATGAGGTAAATAGTACCTTAGTAGAAGCTGATAATCCAAAGGCTCTTGCTACCGGAATCAAAAAAGCGTTAAATAAAGATGGCAAGAAGGCAATGGAGGATGTAAGACAATATACTTGGGAGAATAGAGCACTAAATATATTAAAATGTTTAGAAAAATAACAAGAGAAAAATTGAATTTATTTTTAGCAAAATATGCTACGAAAGATAGAGTCTTAGATATTGGCTCAGGTGGTTCTTCGTATGATAGATATTTTCCAAATCGTGTTTCTGTAGATATTGATCCATTACGTAAGCCAGATATTGTTGCAGATGCACATAATTTACCATTTAAGGATGGTGAATTTGAATTTGTTCTTTGTACAGAGGTATTGGAACATTTAAAAGATCCAAAACGTGCTATTTCTGAAATGAATCGTGTTTTGAATAGAGGAGGTATGTTGGTTTTAACAACTAGATTTGTCTATCCAGTTCATGATGCACCCAATGACTATTGGAGGTTCACAAAATATGGATTACGTGAGTTGTTTAAAGATTGGGAGGTAGTTGAACTTGTTCCAGAAACAGAAACTTTTTCTACTATAGGAGTTTTATTACAAAGAATTGCATTTCAAACTAATTTAAAATTTAACAAACTACTCAAATTAAAATTGTTTTTTCTTGCATATATTTTTAATCATATAAATTTCTTAATTAAGGAAGAGTATGGTGATATAAAAAAAGAGAATGTAGAAACACAGATTATGGCAAGTGGGTATTATGTGGTTGTTAAGAAAAAATAAAAAGTGTTTATTTTTTCTTAAAGCGGATAAATATTATGATTAAATACAGACGTACTACCATATTATTTCTTTTTTTATTGTCTTTAGTGATACGCCCATTGCGTGGCAAAGCAAACAAAGTTCCAGAAAATTTGAAAAGAGTCGTGGCTATTTACCTAACAAAAAATATTGGGGACATGATTTTTGCAACTACGGTCTTTCGAGCTTTGAAAGAAGCAAAGCCTGATACAAAAATGTTTGTTATTGGAAGTAAAAGAAATGAAGAGACGTTGATGTATAACCCTGATATAGATAAATATATTCAATGTCCCAACTCAGTTTTTTCATTATGGAAAATCTTAAGAGAAATTAATGCTGACTATGGTTTTTTATTTACACCAACAGTATTAGAACTCTCGTTATTGTATTTATCTAATGTTCCCGCAATAGGAGTTTTTACAACGGAAAACTCCCAGTTTGAAACTAAAACATTTAAATTACTGAAAAAGTTATGTATACAGATTCCTTTTGTTTCAGGTCAAAATTTTGCAAATGAAAATTTGAAATTAATTAATCCACTTGGTATTAATTCAACTAATAGTAGTAAATACTTGTTTTATTCAAAGGAGGCAGAAAAAAACATAGATAATTTTCTTCGAGAGAAGAATATAGAACCAGGTAAAGATTTTATTGTTGCAATGGCCCCCGGAGCTGGAACTAAGATAAAACAATGGCCTGCGGAAAGGTTTGCAAAGGTAGCAGATCATATCTATAAAAAATATAATATTCCAATTTTTATTTTAGGAGGACCTGGTGATAGAGAAGAATTCAAAAAAATGGGGAATAACTTAAAGAAAGGAACACGAATTATTTCTTGTCTCAATCATACTATTGATGAATTGAAGGCGTTTATATCGAATGCCGATCTTGTTATCGCAAATGATAGCGCTCCTATATATGTTGCAGAAGCCTTTAACCGAGCAACTATTACCATTGTTGGACCAACAGATGAAAATGAACATCCACCAAAAGGAGAATATCATCATACAGTAAAAAGACAGAATGGTGATACAGCAGTTCTTGTGTATGCAGGGTCTTCGAACTACACATATAGCAAAGAAAAAGCAAGAGAACAGATTGAAAGTATATCAGTTGAAAAGGTTACAGATGCTATAGACGAGCTCATTTCAAAGATTAAAGGATAGTGTAATTGTATATTTTTTGTGCTATAGTCGAAATTATGAAAAAAGCTTTAATCACAGGAATTTCAGGACAGGATGGGTCATATCTCGCAGAATTATTGTCGAATAAAGATTACGAAATTTATGGATTTCTTAGGAGAAGTAGTGGTGATCCACTTGAACGTATACAAGACTTAGTTACGAAGGGTAAAATTAAAATTGTATATGGAAATCTAAGGGATACAAATAGTATAAGACGTGTAATGGAAGAAATTGTTCCTGACGAAGTATATAATCTCGCTGCACTGTCAGATGTTGGTATTTCATTTAAGTGCCCCGAAGAAACATTTGAAGTTAATTATTATGGAGTTGGTAGAATAGTAAATGAAGCATTAAGGGTAAATCCAAAAGTACGAATTTATCAAGCGTCTACGAGCGAAATGTTTGGAAAGACAAACCCTCCTCAAAATGAAAACTCACCATTCCAACCAGTTAGTCCATATGCAGAGGCAAAATTAAAGGCCCATAATGATTTTGTTGTAAATTATAGAGAACGCGATGGTGTATTTATATGTTCTGGTATTTCATTTAATCATGAATCCCCAAAAAGAGGTAAACATTTTGTAACAAAGAAAATCACAAACTCATTAGTAAAAGTAAAACTTGGTTTGCAGGAGTATGTTGTGTTGGGGAACTTGAATGCCAAAAGAGATTGGGGTTTTGCTGGTGATTATGTTGAAGCTATGTGGATGATGTTGCAGAGAGATAATCCGGCTGATTATGTTATTTCAACTAAAAAAAGTCATTCTGTACGAGATTTCGTTGAGGCAACAGCAAAAGCACTAGACATGGAAATTATGTGGGAAGGTGAAGGGCTTAATGAGGTTGCAAAAGACGAGAATGGAAAGGTAGTTGTTAAGGTGAACCAAGAATTTTATCGTCCAAATGAAGTTGATTTCCTGCTCGGTGATAATACAAAAGCAAAGAAGGAGCTTGGGTGGGAGCCCAAAACAACCTTCTCTGAACTAATTGAGATAATGGTGGAATCTGATTTGAAAGAACAAAAAATGCGTTTGCAGTAGAAAGCTAACTTATAAGTTCTATAGAGTCTTTTCGTATATGTTTTCTTGATATTTCTTCTTGGAGAAATTTAGTTGTTATCACTTTGTTCTGAAGCATTTCTCTTAGTAGTGAAAAAAAGAATTTTTCTATATCTTTATTGGGGTGAGGTAAATAGTGTGTGTTATATTTTCCTAATATTTTGTGAACAACCTCACGTGGAATTATTCCAAATAACTTCGGCATTTTATTTCTCGTAAAGTCTATTTGCAAACCAGATTTCCATGGTTGTGTAAGGCGTTGCGTAAGGTGTAAAAGCTTTGTTTTCTCGTTGAGTATGTCTAAGCTATTCCATATTCTTGGGATCTCAAGTATTGATTTCTCATTTTGTAGGGTCATTATAGCTTTATACTTAATTTTTTTATTTTTAAGCTGATTAAGTATATTTTCAATATTCCAATGTTTTAATTTACTACAATCAAGAAGCATAATACTAGAGTCCCAAGCGTCCTTCTTTTTGCAGCAGGCTATAGCCTTGTCTTGCATATCGATATTAAATAGCTCATTAATATCGACTAAGGAAAAAACATCAGGGTCAATTACAATAGCTGTGCCCTCATAGCTCATAAGTTCGGGTGGCATGAATCTTACCAACGTAAAAGATTGAAGATCATTTAAGGTATAAATACGTTCTTCTTTTTTATAGAAAATGTAGCTGGTGCTTGTAAACTCCTTAAATACATCTAAGTTGTCTACATTTAAGATTTCAACAGAAATTTCTGTATTTTTAGGTAGGTTTTTTTCTATAGCATATTTTGCTACACAAGCACCTGTTAATTGCTTGTTGTTTAGTTGTATAAATACTTTTTTTATATTGTTCTTACTCATTAGCTTATCTGTTATACTATAGCAAATTTAGGTAATAAATAAGCATTGGAAGATGAAAGGAATAAGCACAATAAAAGTTGATATATCTCCTGCTGAGCTGGTTGATAAGATTACAATTCTTGAAATAAAAACTGAGCAAATAAATGACCCTACAAAATTAGTAAATGTAAAAAAAGAATTAAATGTTCTAAGAAGTATTTATTCTAAACATTTTTCTGCCAACCAAGAGTTTAATTCATTAGTGGAAGAACTAAAAAAAATTAACAAGGAGATATGGGATTCTGAAAGTTTATTAAGATTAAATAAAGACAATACAGACGTCTTTCTTAAAGAAACACTAAAAAGTCATAATAATAACGATATTAGGTTTGGAATAAAAAGAAAGATAAATACTTTCCTCAACTCTGCTTTTGTTGAGGAAAAATCCTACAAAAACCTTAAGTAATAGGAAAAATTATTTTCCTATTACTTTGAATTTAGGGCAGGGCACTATGAATTTTCCACCTCTCTCTAAAAAGTCTTGTTCTCGTTCTATAAATTCATTAATAAAGTGCCATGGTAGCACCAAGAAATAGTCAGGATTCTTCTTTCGGACATCTTTTTCTGAAAGAATTGGAATATTTGTTCCGGCAGTTTTTAGTTTAAACTTGGCTGGTGATCGTTCGGCAATAGAATGTACATGTTTGTCAGTTAAACCGAACCATTGTAATAGTGTATTTCCTTTTGTGGAAGCACCGTACCCACAAATCTTCTTACCCTTTTTAATTTCGCCTTTTATAAACTCCATAGTTTCTTTTTTTAGGGCAAGTACTCTATTATAGAAATCAAAATATGTTTGCGGGTCATCAAGTTTCAATGTTTTTTCGTGTGAAAGTATGGATTGTACTCTGAAATCTGCAACGTCACGATATGGAGCAGTACCAAACATTTCAGTTTTTGCTCCATTTTTTCGTATATAGATTCTGAAACTTCCTCCGTTTATGTCATTTAACTTACAATCAACAATTTTGAAGTCGTGTTTATCTAATAAATATTTTAAAGCAGTAAGGCTATAATATTCAAGATGTTCATGGCAAATATTATCAAATGCAAGCTGATTGAGCATTAGTGGCAAGTAACTCATTTGGATTACCCAAAGTCCATCATCATCTAAAGTATTGTAGACATCATCTACAAACCTATGAGGATCTTCGAGGTCGTAAAACATAGCGATAGATGTGATTACTTTTGCTTTCTTGTTCCCGTATTCTGATTTTTTATAGGCCTCATTATTGAAGTAATCATTGATGATTACGGAAGCATGTTTCTCGGATTCCTCTGTATAGCTATTTCTAGAAGGATCAAATCCAACTCGAATTAAATCTTTATCGATAAAACTAAGAAGTGTTCCGTCATTACAGCCTATATCAATCCATGTGTCACCCGTCTTTGGTTTTATTAGTTTCTGTACGTCTTCGGCGATGCCGCGTAGCTCGTTAGTCATAGTGGCATTTGTCCCAGACCTGTACCAGTATTCTTCATACATTTCATCAAATGGTGCTGTGTGTGCAAGTTGTACAAGACCTGACTTTGGTGCCAGCATCATTTTCAATTCCACTTGCTGTAGTCGTGGCTCAGCGTCCATTTTTATAAAATCTGATATATAAATATCGCCTAGTGTAAAGAGTTTAACCAATGGTTCTCCTGATATTCGGCATGTTTTACGCTCCTCTGATGATGTTTTCATAAGAAATATTGTACTAGTTATATGCTAAATATCCAAATTATATTGCTTTGAGAGTATCGCAAGAGATAAATAGAGGTGTGTATACTTACCAGGCCAATTGTCTGTTTGTTCTATTTGTTTCTTTATATTTTTCCAATCAATTAGAGTATTATTGTTTTCAATTTCTGTAATAATCTCTAAAAACAGATTTTTAAATTTTTTGTCATACCAAGTTTGAATTGGTGCTCGCCATCCACTTTTGTCTTTTCGCTGCACGATATAGTCAGGTAGTTTTTTATAATAATAATCACGTAGAAATATTTTATTTGTTTCTTCGCTTATATATTCTTTGTTTAATAGGATGTTATCAAAGTGTTGTCTAAATGGATGGAAAGAAAGAGGGGATCTAAGTTCCAATGACTGACTCATATAGAGTTTATCTGATCTGATAAAATTTTCTCCACCTAACCACATGGTTCGATCAAGTAACATTGTGTCATAAATAGAGTCTTTTTTAATTTTGTATAAATCAAAAAAAGATTTAGCTACATGGTTTAAATATTTATCTACATGAAACCCATTTTCTGTAATAAGGAGATATTTTGTATAGAAATATCTAAAGAAGAGCCATCGATCGGACGGATTATTAAATGAAAGATTTGTGCCGTTTCGCTTATTTTTAATATAATTAAAGAGAAAAGGTGTCAGCAGGTTTTGTAATAAATCAATTTTTTTATTTTTAAGATAGTATGGATATCCTCCGAACACTTCATCTCCACCATCTCCTGATAATATAACTCTATTTTTATCACCATTTATGCCTTCAATTTTTGCAGTATGAAGGTATGTTGGAAGGCTAATATTATAATTTGGTTCTTCTATTAGACTATAGCTTTCAATGAAATTATTGAAAAATATTTCTTTTGTTATGGGAATTTCTCTATGTTCTGTTCTGTAATCTTTTGATAGTTGGCGTGCAAGAATTGCATCAGTGTTATATTTTTCATCAGTATCGACAAAATAGTTTGTATATGTATGTATATTATTATCGAGCTGTTTCATCTCATGTAATAGAAGGCATGAATCAAGACCTCCGCTAAGATTAATTGCAACTTTTTGTTTACTTTGTAAATGCTCCTCTACTAAGTTTTGAAACACATTTTGTGTGAATTTATAATAGTTTTCCGAATTACTTTTAAAATAGTCTGTAGTAAATTCTTTGGTTAATGTATTAAAAGAAATTATTTGAGATAAGTTAATTTTTTTTATGTATTTAAAAAGAGTTTTATCTCCAGGAATCCATCCAAGACTCGTAGCAATCATTACCGCATCCTCATCCACATCTTTGTCTATATTAGTATGTGATAGTATGGCTTTGATTTCTGAACTAAAAATAAAGTTTCCGTTTCTAAGATAATAATATAAAAGTTTTTGACCTGAAGGATCTCGGTACAAACGAATTATTCCTTCCGTTTTATTGTAGAGAGCTATAGAGAACATACCGTGTATTTTTTCTATAAAATTCCATCCATACTTTTCAATCATTCCAAACAATAGGGAAGTGTCTAATTCTTCATTTTGGTAGTTTGGTCCAAGAGCGCCTTTCAATTGTTTGGTGTTGTAAAGTTGTCCATTATACGCAAGTATCCAAGGAGAACTCTTTTTGGTAAATGGTTGCTTTGATTTTTCAGTTGCATCTCGTATGGAGAGTAGTGTGTGTCCGATGCTTATATTTTTGTCAGTAAAGATTCCACTATAATCAGGACCACGATGCGTGGTAGTTCTGTTCATTTTACTTAAAAGATCATTATTTTCTCCCACAAAACCGTTAATTCCACACATAATTATCTAATAATAGTTCATTGTTTGCCAAGATTCAATGTGCTAGCATGATTCCATAGATACATGAATAAAAAAGATATAAAAGCTAGAGTTTTAAGCACATTGCATGCAGAGCAAAAAGCTGTTGAGTTACTTAAAAAATCACTCGATAAAGAATTTTTTAATGCAATTGATCTCTTACAAAACCGAAAAGGGAAAATAATAGTTACCGGTGTTGGGAAATCTAGTTTTGTGGGGATGAAAATAGCTGCAACGTTAACCAGCCTTGGACATGGAGCTTTTTTTCTAAATCCTATGGACGCACTTCATGGTGATTCCGGGATGGTTGAAAATGGAGACATAGTAATTGCCCTTTCTTTTTCTGGAGGAACCACAGAGCTTATTAAGCTAGTGAAATATCTTAAAAAGTCTTTCAAGGTAAGTGTTGTTTCCATAACAGGTAATTCAAAATCAACTCTTGCAAAAATAAGTAATCATCACATCAAAGTGTTTGTTGATGATGAAGGATGTCCTATCGGTCTTGCTCCTATGGCAAGTACAACTGCTTCGCTTGTTGTTGGGGATCTTGTTGCTTCAGCATTAACATCGCCAGAAATATTTAAAGATAAAAATTTTGCGAAATTTCATCCGGCTGGGAGCCTCGGCCTTTCCTTGAAGAAGGTTAAAGAAGTAATGTCAAAGAGAAAAGAAATTGCAAGTGTGAAGGAGAATGACCTTTTTGTGGATGTACTTCATGAAGGAACGAAAATTGCTTCTGGAATCGTTGCTGTCATAAATAAAAACAAAGAGTTAGTAGGTGTTGTTACTGATGGAGATATTAGAAGGATTTTAGTAAAGTATGATTCGCCAAAGACTCTCCCGGTAAAAAAAATAATGACTCGTAAACCAAAATACATAAATGAAAATGATACGTTAAAAGATGCTTTGTCTGCCATGGAGCGCTTTAAAATAACAAACTTATTTGTTGTTAACGAGAATAAAAAATTTACTGGAATAGTACATATACATAATATTTTGGAGGATTCGGTATAGTAATATATGGTAAAAGAAATTGATTACAGATACTCTCTTGAGTTATTAAAAAAAATAAATGGATTAAAAAAAGGAGAAATTCTCTTAATGAACACATTTTTTTATGAAGGTTACAATATATGGCAAATGTACCAGCAGCACATATTTGAGGACATAAAGGTGTTTAATGAAGGTCAAAAAACTACTCGATCCGTAACACAATCATTTATTAGTGTTGTAAAAGATATTGTTGTAGGAGGTTTAATTTTTTTAATTTCAATAGCAGAATATATAATTACGGTAATAAGTAGAAAAGAAGTCTTAGTGTATGCGGTTGATAGAACAAATTCCTCTTTCAAAAGTGATTTTCGCATAGAAGAATTATATAAAGTTTTGTATAACAACAAGGTTAATTATACCGAAATATTTCATACAATATTAAGTCGTGATACATTAATCAGATTTTTAAACAGAAGGCGATCATCTTTTTATTTAGAAGTTTCTGATTGGCTGTTTTCTATTCTTGTATTTTTACGATTAGAAAGAGAAGTTGATACTAGATTTATTGATGATTTAGATATGTCAGATTTTTCTACAGACGAACAGAAGTTTGTGAGATTGATTATAGAAAAATATGTAAGAAAAATCAAAAGATCAATTTTTTCTATTAAGCTGTTAACAAAAATTCTTACATCTACAAAAATTAAAGTTTTATTTGCACTAGATGACGCACGTTCTTACAATGAACTAATTCTTGCTTGTAAATTGAGTGGTATTACAACATATGCACTTCAACACGGGCATTTTACGAAATACCATGTTGGGTGGCTTGTAGACTCTTCTGTGGTTATTGGCAATGTTTCATCTCCAGATTTTATTTTAGTGTGGAGTTCTTACTGGAAGAAAGAATTAATAAGATTAGGAGGTATATTTGACCCTGGTCAGATTATAATAGGTGGTGTGAAAGTTAAAATTAATTTTGAAAACAAAGGACAAAGTGACAATGTAAAAAATAAGAATATAAACATTTTAATACCTTATGAAACTGCGTGTCCAAAAAGTGAGGTTGCGGAATATATCAATAAACTGCTTGATTGCCCAAATGTTCACGTATTCTTTAAGCTAAGACCGGACATATCTCAAGAAATCCAACTTAAAGAGTATGAGCTAGAAAAGACTTTTAATGAGCGGTTTGAAGTAATTTCAGATATTAAAGAGTGTATCAAGAAGGTGGACATTGTTGCTGGAGTATATTCAACTTTTCTTTATGATATGATTGCTTATGACAAAAGGGTTGTTATATTAGATACATCTTCTGATTATGGAGAGGGGATGATTATCAATAGTTTAGCCGATAGATTAAGCTCAAAAGGAGCTATTTGTAAGAGGTTAGATGAAATAGTAGATATACCAAATGCAGAAATAGACAAAAGGAAAAAGAGACTTTATGGAATAGAATCTAAATATCTTCATGAGACATTAGAAAGTTTCCTAATTAAGGAAAAAATAGTGTAAGTATGTTCAAGTATATAAAGAGTAAATTATTTTTTTTAAAGATCTGGCATAGAGATATATTTCTATATCCGAAGAATACTATCTCAATTAATGATAGCCTTAATTATGATATCTACTGGAAAGGAAAGCGTGGTGACCACGTGAATGTTCTTTCGGATTGGCAAAAAACACGTGCTGATATTATTGTGAAGGAATTAAATAAAAGTGGCTTGATCTCGATGGGTGATATAGGGTGCGGGGACGGTTCAATTCTTAACTATCTAAACGAAAAGTTAGATATAAAGGAAATGGTTGGCTACGACAGTTCTAATTTTGTTTTAAAGAAGGCAGAAAAAATTGGAATACGTGGTATCGAAATCGATCTAAACAATGAAAATGATTTAGTAAAAATTCAACCTGCGGATTATTTTCTTATACTTGAAGTTTTGGAACATATTCCAGGGTCAGAAAAACTTTTAAGTGCAGTATATATAAAAGCAGAAAAAGGTGTTTTCTTTTCTTTTCCTAACTCAGGGTTTTTTATTTATCGACTAAGGCTTTTGTTTGGTAAGTTTCCAAAACAGTGGGTGACGTTTCCAAATGAACATCTACGGTTTTGGACTGCAGCAGATCTTAAATGGTGGTTGAAAGCGCTTAATTATACAGATTATACACTTCATTACTACAAAGGTATTCCTATTCTTAATAAACTCCTACCATCTTTATTTTCAGCTGCCTTTGTTGTGTTTCTGAAAAAAAACTAGAGAGATATTTTTAGAAAATTTGATACAATGCTTATTGTATAAATGTAGTTATTAATAATTTAGGAGTTTTAGTTGATGGAATCTAGATATAATATATATTGTTAATATGATAAGAAGGAATTTTGCCATTTTTTTAGATTAGTATACGAAGAGGGTAGATCCAGCTTTTCTTCGAACAAGACACCCATATGAATATCTTGTTGATCGAGGTGGTTGGTTTGATGATCTTCTTGAAGAAGGTTTAGTAAGAACAGGTACAAAAAGAAGTGTTTGGAGGAACGATCGTTTTTTTAATCTTTTCTCTGCACTTGATCTTGTCCACGATATTGATGGGGAAGTAGCAGAGTGTGGGATATGGAAGGGGCTCTCTTCATATTTAATTTGTAAAAAACTTAAATTTATGGACCCTACGTTTACAGGAAAAAGTTATCATATCATTGATTCTTTTGAGGGATTAAGTGCACCAAGTGATAGAGACGCTTTGCCAGCAAGTTACGAGGGTATGTTTAATTCTAGTGTAGAATCGGTTGTTTCCATATTAGAAGAATTTCCTGATATTTCATATCATGAAGGTTGGATACCAAAAGTTTTTTCTGATCTTCCTAATCAACAGTATCGTTTTGTTCATATTGATGTAGATTTAGTAGAACCAACAATAGCGTCTTTTGAGTATTTTTATCCACGCTTAATTAGTGGGGGTGTCATAGTGTGTGATGATTATGGAAGTATTTCTTGGCCTGGTACAAAAAAAGCAGTAGATAAATTTTGTAGAAAAAACAATGCTAAGGTATTAAGGTTGTCTTCTGGTCAACTTATACTTATCAAATAATATTTAGTTGAGAGAATTGCTATTAGTGAGTTTTACGAATTATGGTTACGTATAAAGAAAAAAGCTAACAGTACAGCTATAAGTCGAGAAATAAGTATTGATGCAATAATACCAAATATACCATATGGTAAAATAAGAAGAAGCATAAGTATGATTCTAACTACATTAGGAATAACACTTGTTATATAATTTTCCTTTACCAATTTTTGTGACCGAAGGAAAGTGGTACCAACAAGGATTGATCCAGTGAGTAAAATGTTTATCGAAAATATTTGAGAGTAAAGAATTGAATCAAGATATTGAGGAAGAAGAAGCTTAAAAATAATTGGTGCTGCTATTATGTATATTATTGTAATAAAGAGTGATGCAGAAAATAATTTTACTGTTTTATTAAACAAGGCATTTTTTAATAAAAATTTATGTTGTTCTGAAAATTTTGGGAGAGCCAATACAGAAATATTTTTTAATAATCCATTGATTTGAGTCGGTATTAAAAGAGCAAACCCATAAACAGCAAGTTCAATTGCTCCCAGATAATGAAAAATTAAAATTTTGTCTATATGAAAACCAATTATTGCGATGATATTTATCAAACTTAAATGTTTTCCGTAGGAGAGAAACCTAAAATCAATTTTTTTTGTAAGTTTATATTTTGTAAGTGTTCGTATATATAAAATACTGCTTATAGCAGTATTTGAAAAAAAATATACAAATATTATGATGACAATATTTTGTGTAAATAATATGGTTATAAATGTTGCAACAATGGGAATTGTATTTCTTAATACGCCATAAAGAGCATTTGTTTTGAAATCTTTTTTACCTTCTAGAAATGATCCATACAAGGATGTACTTTTTAAGAGTGGGGAAAAAATACCAATGATAAGTAGAGAAAGGGCAAGAGTGTTGTTATTATTGATAAAGTAATATAAAGAAATACTTAGCGATACCGTTGTTATAAGAAAACTCCATTTGAGTAAAGATGAAAAACCTACTTTGAGTGTCCCCTCAAAACCTCGAGCAACTGCTTGAGTTATTGCTGTTCCTATACCGCTGAGTGTAAATATGCTCAAAATACCAGCTAGTGCGAGAATAAATTTGTAATTTCCGTATACTTCTTTTGATACGAGATTTGCAAAACCAATTGCTAGTGCGAGCCCAAATATCATCGTTATTATTTGGCCAAACGTAAGCCAAAAACCACTCTCAAAAAGATAAATCATATCAGTTTTGGTATATTTCTCACTCCATCTAAGGAATTTATACAGTTTTGCTTTCATAGAAAGAATATTACTAAATTTACTTTATTTATGATAGAGTTAAAAACAATGAATTTGAAAAAAATATTAGAAACAATAGTGAAATTTGGAGTGTTTCTAATACCGTTTATCCCACTTATTGTAACAATAGGCTTCTTTTTTCCATTTATTACGGGAAAAAACTTCGCATTTAGAATAATTGTAGAGCTACTATTTGCTTCTTGGGCTATTTTAGCCTTCTGGGACGCTAAATACAGACCAAAATTCTCTTTACTGCTTACCTCAATAGTTGTTTTTGTTTCAATAATTGCTGTTGCAGATCTATTTGGAGAGAATCCATTTAGGAGCTTCTGGAGTAATTTTGAGCGTATGGATGGCCTCTTAACGCTGATTCATCTCCTTATGTACTTTGTTGTTGCTACAACAGTTATTAGAACAGAAAATCTTTGGAAAAGGTTTCTACAGACTTCAGTTGGGGTAAGTGTGGTGATAAGTGTGTTTGGCATATTACAACTTGCTGGTGTTTTGACTATAAATCAAGGGGGAACAAGATTAGATGCAACGTTTGGGAATGCTACCTATTTAGCAGTTTACATGTTATTCCATGTATTTATTACGGCGTTGATTATGGTGAAGTGGAAGAAGCACATTCCTCTATATTCTGGAATAATACTATTACAGACGATAATTCTATTCTTTACTGGAACACGAGGAACTATTCTTGGATTCTTAGGAGGTATATTTGTTACCTCAGCACTTATTGTATTGTTCGGACAGAATAAAACGTTCAAAAAAGTGGCGCTTGGATTCTTTGCAGGGCTCATTATTTTAATTGGAGGATTTATTGCTATAAAAGATAGTAATTTTATACAAGATAACTATTTCCTTGGACGCTTTGCTGATATTTCTCTTGAGGAGGGAAGTGCACGATTCCAGATATGGAATATGGCATATCAAGGATTTAAAGAAAAGCCACTGCTTGGATGGGGACAGGAAAACTTTAATTATGTTTTTAACAAGTATTATGATGCTTCAATGTACGCACAGGAGCAGTGGTTTGATCGGGTGCACAATATAATCTTCGATTGGTTGATTGCTGGAGGAATCTTAGGGCTACTCTCATACCTCCTCATTTTCTTTACCACCCTTTACTATCTATGGATACGGAAGAGAGACGCGTTTTCTGTTGCTGAGAGAAGTATTATTACTGGATTACTGGCAGGGTATTTCTTTCATAACCTACTCGTATTCGATAATCTAACAAGCTACATACTTTTCTTTACCATTCTTGCGTATGTAAACTTCCATGGTGTTGGAAATAAAGAAACCGGAAAGATATTTAGCGATCAAACAGTAAAGATAATTGTGGTACCGATCGTAATTATAGTAACTGCATTTAGTATGTACTTCTTTACTATTAGAGGAATTGAATCAACAAGAACATTAATCAAGTCTATTTCTCCGCAAGAAGGGGGAGTTACTAAAAACTTGGAGTACTTTAATAAGGCACTGACATACGATGTGACAGGGCGACAAGAGGTACGAGAACAGTTATTACAGATTTCAACGACGCTTAGCAGAACTGCGCTAGATATAGAAACAAAACAAGCATTTCTCACTCTTGCAACTAATTCAATGCAAGATGAAATTGGAAGAAATTTAAATGATGCACGATTGTACATATTAATGGGTTCGGCATTAATGAAGCATGGTTTCTATGAAGAAGCATTCCCCTATCTAAATAGAGCACTAGAGCTTTCTCCAAAGAAGCAACAGATACTATTTACCATTGGAGAGTACTATATAAACATAGGGCAGAACGATAAGGCGTTGGAAATATTTAAGACGGCATTTGAGTCAGCGCCAGAATATGACGATGCACGGATTCTCTACGCACTTGGTGCGGTATATACAAAAAAATATGCATTGATAGAAGAAATACTTATTCCACGTTACGGTACGGTTGCAATTGATGACGACCGTCTACTTAATGCGTATGTTGAGAATCGGTTAGTAAATCAAGTATTAGAAATATGGAAGATACGAGTAGAAAAAAATCCAAATGATGTACAGACAAGACTGTCATTGGCTACCGCATACTTACAACTAAATCAACGACAAAATGCAATAAAGGAAATACAAAAGGTTGTTGAACTTGACCCAAGTCTTAAAGAAGAAGCAGAAAAGTATATTAGTAATATACAAGCAGGAAAGGGATTGTAGTTGCAATTTTAGCTAAATATGGTATATTTTAACCAGTGAGTGCTCTATATATGAGTTCTTTGCAAAAATCTATCGTAAAGCCCGCCTTTGGTGGGTTTTACTTTTTGCGATATACTTTGATCAGGTTGTTTTGAGATATGGGGGCGGTTGCACTCACATTTTAGATTTTTGGAGCTCGTATCCGCCCCCGTACCTCAACGTAATCATGACGATAGAAAAGAATATAAAGTTAGATACATATACAACGCTTGGTGTAGGTGGTTACGCAGAGTATTTTGTACGTATTGCTTCCGTAGAAGACTTGGAAGTTGCAGTAGTTTTTGGTAAAGAAAAAAACATACCAATTTTAGTAATGGCAGGAGGGTCCAATGTCTTGATATCCGATAATGGATTTAACGGATTGGTCATTAAAATTGAAATCAAAGGAATTGAGTATGATAATGAGTATGTCACCGTAGGAGCAGGGGAGAATTTAGATTCTTTTGTGGCAGATGTTGTTTCAAAAAAACTATACGGTATTGAAAATCTTTCTGGAATTCCTGGCACTGTTGGTGCAACTCCGGTGCAAAATGTTGGCGCCTACGGTGTAGACGTTTCCATGGTAATTGGTTGGGTAGAAGTTTTTGATACGAATAATTGTAAAATTAAAAAAATAAGTAACAAAGAATGTAATTTTGAATACAGAAGTAGTATTTTCAAAAAAAAGAAAAATTACATTATTACACGAATTTGTTTCAAATTAAAAAAAGAAAAAGAATTAGTAGTGCATTATAAGGATATTAAAAATTACTTAGAAAAAACTAAACTCACAGACCCAAGTATTGCTGATGTGCGTTGCATTATATTAGAAATTAGAGGAAATAAGTTTCCTAATTTAAATAAGTTCGGTACTGCTGGGTCATTCTTCAAAAACCCCGTAATTAGTGAGGAGGAGTATAAGCGCTTACTTACTATATATTCTGACCTTCCCGGACATGCGACAGAAGGAGGGGTAAAGATCCCTCTTGCATGGTTACTTGACACATTTGGATGGAAAAGCAAGAAAGATAAAAACGTGAATGTTTTTCATAAACAACCACTTGTGCTTGTATGCAACAAAAACGCAACCGCGGAAGAGATAAAAAGTTTTGCAAAAAAAATTATGAGTGATGTAAAAGCAAAAACAGGAATCGATATTGTTCCGGAAGTAACTTTTATTTTATAAAACTTATCCACTATGTTTTGTAAAAAACTATTGTTCATAATTCTTTTGCGATTGATAATGTAAGTAAGAATGCATAACATATTTCTTGGTCGAGTGTTGTTGCATTGCTTTAATATTAATTTAAATTGTTATGGCAACAAGAAAAAGAGTAGTACGACGAAAGTCAGCTGCTAAGCGAAAGGTAGTACGACGAAAGCCAGCTGCTAAGAAACGACCTGCCGCTAAAAAGCGAAAGGTAGTACGACGAAAGCCAGCTGCTAAGAAACGACCTGCCGCTAAAAAGCGAAAGGTAGCAAAGAAGAGGCCAGCAGCAAAGAAGCGAGCAACAACACGTCGTAAACCAGCTGCACGAAGACGAAGATAATCTATCTTCGCTTCACAAAGACAAATCCTCTCTCTATAGAGAGGATTTTGTTTTTATGCTAAAATCACTCGTATGCCCTTCATTTCAAAGCTATTTGGGGATGAGAGTAAACGCTTTATTAAAAAGCTGAAACCTACAGTAGCTACAATTAACGACTTAGAAGAGAAGATCTCTTCTTTGTCAGACAAGGATTTAAAAGATCAGACAAACCTCTTTAAAGAGAGGCTTTCTTCTGGTCTGACCCTAGAGGATATTTTACCTGAAGCATTCGCAACAGTTCGTGAGACCTCAAAACGCCTTCTAGAACAACGACACTATGATGTACAACTTTTGGGTGGAATGGTAATTCATCAGGGAAATATTACCGAAATGAGAACAGGAGAAGGTAAAACACTTGTTGCAACACTTCCTGCGTATTTAAATGCACTTATGGGAGAAGGTGTGCATGTGGTTACGGTGAATGATTATCTTTCCAGGCGTGATGCTGTATGGATGGGACAGATTTATTCTTTCTTAGGATTGTCGGTCGGTGTCATTAATAGTGAGACTTCGTTCTTATATGATATGGGGCATTTAGAGGGAAGTGAAGAAGATCAAGAAAGAGACGAAAGTGGATCATTTAAAGTGCAGTATGAATTTTTGCGTCCGTGTACCAGGAAAGAAGCGTACGCTGCAGATATTACGTACGGTACTAACAATGAATTTGGTTTTGATTATTTGAGAGATAACATAGAGTACGAAGTAGCAAACTTGAGACAAAGAGGGTTTGCATATGCAATCATCGATGAGATCGATTCAATTTTAATAGACGAGGCTCGTACTCCGCTTATTATTTCAGCACCCGCTGCAGAATCTGGTGATTTGTATAAAGTATTTAATAAAATAGCTTCTACTCTTAAAGAGGAAGAAGATTATGAGATAGATGAAAAAGCAAAAGCAATTACACTTACTGACAGTGGTATTGAAAAGGCAGAGAAAACATTAGGGGTTGATAATATATATACCGACAAAGGCATTAAGTATGTACACCATCTTGAGACTGCGGTTCGAGCAAAAGCATTATTTACAAAAAATAAGAGCTACGTGGTTAAGGATGATGAAGTTATTATTGTGGACGAATTTACTGGACGACTACAGCCTGGACGAAGATGGTCTGAGGGACTTCATCAAGCAATAGAAGCAAAAGAGGGTGTGTTGATTCAGAAGGAATCAAGGACTTTTGCGTCAATCACTTTCCAAAATTATTTTAGGATGTACACAAAACTGTCTGGAATGACCGGTACTGCACTTACATCTGAAGAAGAGTTTAGAACGGTGTACGGATTAGACACGATAGAAGTTCCTACACACCGTGCAATTGCACGAATCGATGAGGATGATCTTATCTTCCAGAGTGAGCTTGGAAAATTCCAAGCGGTAGCAAAAAAAGTAAAAGAGCTAAATGAAAAAGGACAACCCGTGCTCATTGGTACGGTGTCTATTGAGAAAAATGAATTATTGAGTTCCTTCCTTAAAAAAGAAGGAATACAACACGAACTATTGAACGCAAAAAACCACGAGCGAGAGGGTGAAATTATTGCTGCTGCTGGTGGCCGAGGGAAGGTAACCATTGCAACAAACATGGCTGGACGTGGCGTTGATATTAAACTTGGTGGGACATCTGCTACCAAGGGGGAGTATGAAAATGTTAAAGCAATAGGAGGGCTATTTGTTCTTGGTACGGAGCGACATGAGGCACGTAGAATTGATAATCAGTTACGAGGACGTTCCGGACGACAGGGAGACGCTGGAGAAACACAGTTTTTTGTATCTCTTGAAGATTCACTAATGAGAGTGTTTGCAGCGGGTGCAGTAAAGAGTATGATGGGGCGTTTAAATATTCCGGAAGATGAAGCAATTCAAAATGGCATGATCACCAAGTCGTTAGAATCAGCTCAGAAAAAAATAGAAGGATTTAACTTTGATTCCAGAAAACATGTGTTGTCGTATGACAACGTGTTGAATAAACATCGTCAGAGTATTTATGAGAAAAGAAATAGCTTCCTGAGAGGGCATACTTCTGTGCTACAAGAGTACCTAGATAATCTTGTGGATGATGAATTAGCAGCTATTCTACTAAAAAAGAAAGAGGAGATTGGTGAGGAAGAGTTTTACGCTTCAGTCCGAAGATTGATGATGCAGGTAATTGATATGTTGTGGGTAGAGCATCTTGAGGTAATGGATTACATGAGAGGGAGCGTTAACCTGCGTGCCTATGGTCAACGAGATCCATTAATTGAGTACAAAAAAGAAGGATTACGATTATTTAGAGAGTTGGAACAATCATTTGATGAACAAATAGTTACGGTGTTGCCGAATATTACAAAAGGCGGATTTACACAACAACAACCTAAAGCGGTGTACACAAATGAAATAATCAGTAGTATTAGAACCGCGAAGAAAATAGGAAGAAATGATATTGTAACCATTACAAATGGCACGGAGACAAAATCTATGAAGTACAAAAAAGCGAAATTGCTACTTGAGGGAAGAGAGTGGAAACTGGTATCATAATACTATGAGTTTAATCGCACGATTTATATTATCAATACTAGGATTACTAGTGATTGCTCACTATGTTCCTGGTATTGAGCTAGACAGTCTCTACATAGCATCAATTGTTGCGGTGATTTTTGCTATTCTTAATATAACGATAAAACCCTTTTTATTCTTACTCACCCTGCCAATTAATATTATTACCCTGGGATTGTTTGCGTTTGTAATCAATGGATTTCTATTTTGGTTTACTGCATCGTTCATTGAAGGATTTTCAGTTGCCGGATTTTTACCAGCCTTTATTGGTTCAATACTATACTCAATTCTTACCTGGTTAATTAGTAAAATTATCTAACTATGGCTTTTGTTGATGAATTAACTGTATATATACGGGCCGGTAAGGGGGGAGACGGTGTTGTGCGTTGGCTTAACACGAGAAGTAAAGCAAAAGGAGGACCAGCTGGAGGAAATGGCGGTAACGGCGCAGACGTCTATATTGAGGGTGTGCGGGACATTAATCTCTTATCTAAGCTACGACATAAGAAGAAGTTTATCGCCGAGAATGGAGGTGCTGGAGGAGGAGACAGTCTATATGGCAAAGGTGGAGAAGATTATATTTTAAAATTACCTGTTGGTTCAATTGTTACGAATAATGAAACAGGAGAGAGTGTTCAGCTTTTAGAAGAAGGAGAACGAATTCGTATTCTAAAAGGGGGGCGTGGAGGATATGGCAATGAACACTTTAAAAGTTCTACTAACAGAACACCATTAGAATCAACTCCTGGGCAATTAGGAGAAGATGGAATGTTCTATTTAGAGCTACAGTTAGTTGCGGACGCTGGGTTTGTTGGATTTCCGAATGCTGGAAAGTCTAGCTTATTAAATGAACTTACACATGCTGAGGCTAAAATTGGAAGTTACCAGTTTACAACACTTGATCCAAATCTAGGAGACATGCACGGCTATATTCTTGCAGACATTCCAGGGCTCATAGAAGGAGCCTCTCTCGGGAAGGGATTGGGTTATAAGTTCTTGAGACATATTAAACGAACCCAGCTTATACTCCATTGCATTTCACTTGAACGGGAAGATCTATTTGAATCATATATGACTATTCGTAAGGAATTAGAGTCTCTTAGGGATAAAGATGAAATAATTATTCTTACGAAGACTGATGTAATTCCAGAGGTTGCGTTGCAAGAAAAAATTGATATTATGAAGAAGAAGACAGGGAGAGAGGTGTTTAGTGCATCAATAATAGATCCAGAGTCTATTAAACGTCTCCATGATAGTCTCATTAAAATTTTGAGAGATTCCGCTTAATTTAGTATTATTGCTATTATGTCATACACTCCGACCATAGGTCTTGAAATACATGCAGAATTGAAGACGAACACTAAAATGTTCTGTTCTTCTCGAAATGATCCAGACGAAACAAGGCCAAATGTAAATATCTGTCCTATTTGCATGGCTCATCCGGGAACGCTTCCTGTGATCAATAAAAAAGCGGTGAACCATGTCTTGAAAGTGGGTGTAGCTATTGGTGCAAACCTCGCAGATTTTACTGAATTTGATCGGAAAAACTATTTCTACCCCGATATACCAAAAGGGTATCAAATAAGTCAGTATAAATATCCTCTGGTTAGTGGAGGGTCACTCACTGGAATAGAGGTAACAAGAATTCATCTTGAAGAAGACACTGCAAAATCAAGTCATAAAGGTGACAGTAGTTTAGTTGATTTTAATAGAGCAGGAGTTCCTCTTATGGAATTGGTTACCGAGCCAGTAATTAAGAGTTCTGAAGAAGCGGGAAAATTTGCGAGAGAGTTACGATTGCTTCTTCGATACCTTAATGTTTCAGATGCAAATATGGAGAAAGGGGAGATGCGTGTTGAAGCAAACATCTCAGTTAGCAAAACAGACACCTTTGGCACAAAAGTTGAGATAAAGAATTTGAATTCATTTCGTTCTGTTGAGCAAGCAATCGAATTTGAAATAAAGAGACAAATTGAATTACTTGAGTCTGGCGGAAACGTGACTCAAGAAACGCGAGGGTGGGATGAGAACAAGCAGAGTACTTTCTCACAACGATTGAAGGAATCGTCTGAAGAGTATCGATATTTTCCTGATCCCGATTTACCAAAACTAAAACTTTCAGAAATACCTGAGTTTCAAAAAGATGTTCTAGAAAATAGTATTCGAAACATCTTACCTAACAGGGAATTGCCTTGGGAAAAAAGAAATAAATATAGTAAGTATGGAGTTCAAGATCAGGATGTAGAATCTTTACTTGCGAACAGGTTGATGAGAGGTTTGTTGGATGAAGTGTTGGAGTTGGTGAAAGACAGCAAAACATTAGTTACATTATCAATAAATTATATCTCTTCTGATCTTGTTGGAATGTCTCCAGACACGTTAAATTTTACTGCCAATGATTTTGTTGAGTTAATGAAAATGATTGATGGAAGAGATATATCATCAAGAGGAGCAAAAAATATTCTAAAGATTTTAGTGGAGGAGGGAGGGGCACCACAGGAGATTGCTGAAAGTGAAGGACTCATTCAACAGAATGATGAAGGAGCTATTAAAAAGATAGCAATGAAAATTTTGGAAAATAATGTAACTGCAGTTGAGGAGTTTAAGGCGGGCAAGGAGAATGCACTGCAATATCTTGTGGGGCAGGGCATGAAAGAAACAAAAGGATCTGCCAATCCTCAAATGTTACAAAACATATTTAAAGAGCTTCTGAAATAAGCTTTTCCACAAAAAAGCTTTTCATATGATTGAAATCTCGTATAATAGGTTTAATGGAAGATAGCATAATACTTGATGGAAAGAAATATATCTCGTCTAAGCGAGCAGCTCAATTAGGTGGCTACACAAAAGATTATATCGGACAGATGTGTAGATCAGGGAAGCTCAATGCAAAACTTCTTGGTAGGAACTGGTATATTTTAGAGAGTTCACTCCAATCTCATAAAGGTAATAAAAAAAGTTCTAAAAAATCTATAGATGTACTAAGTGGAGTAAATATATCCTACACAAAAGAAGCACCGTCATATAAGGTTATGGTTGATGATAGACCACTAAATCCAGTACTAATTAAAAAGAACGCAACATTAATAAAAGTAATTAAGAAAACCGAGTCCAAGGTTGCTGAGAAAACAAAACAAAGCAATACCCCCACAAAGAGTTCTGTTGCCTGGAGAAAACTGCCTGTACTCAAAATTACGGTCATTGCACTGTTACTGGTTGCTACTGTGACCACAATTCTTGCTGAAGGGAAAGTTGTGTATCATATTGATTCAAAAAATCTATCTGCTAGGGTTGAGTTTATCAAACCAGGGGTATTTTTTAATAGTATTACGGAGATTATATCGCGTTAACGAGATCGTTTAAGCGAGATAATGATTTAATATACACTAAATATTGAATTTAGTATAAAGTATATTTCATTATATAAATAGTCTTGTTTGTTCTTTAGAAATACATGCCATAGCTAACTTGTATATGTTGAATTTGAAAAAGTAGAGAAGTACATATACTATTTGGGTTACAAGAGGATAATTTTAGTTTTTACATAATCAGATTTTTTTAAAGAATTGATTTTTCCACATTAACTTTTATTACATTATAATTTAATTGAGATTACCTGTTAGTATATAGGTATCTTACGTATACCTTATAGAAATAGTAATGGTAAAAAAGTTAAGAAATACTACTAATTCTACTATAATGGTGATAGGATCAATTGTAAATAATTTTATCGTATGAAGAATACAAAAGATAACACCTCAAAAAAGGAAACGTTACAGTATCGAATTCCACGAGTGTTTGAGCCAAGACTTCTTTTAACAGCTGGTCCAGACTTTGTGAATAGAGCCGGTGCTTTTTTAATAGCTACAACCTTTGTGTTTGCTGTGTTCTTTTTCATGGGTAGTTCATATCCTGCTGATACGATCAGCATTATTACTCAAAAATCAGATTCACTTTCTGCTTTGGTTTTGGAAAAAAATGATAGAAAGGAAATTTTTCAAGATATTAAGGGTGATTTAGCCAAAGTATATAGCTCTACAATAGCAAAATTTACCTCCATATTTTTTGCGGTGACACCAACAAAAAACGGAGAGGAAAATACTATTGTTATGTATGAAGACAGATATGAACCAGATACATTGGTGATTCAAACAAAGGACACGGTTACGTTTAAAACTAAAAGTGATAAATTATTTTGGCCAGCATCAAGTGTTCATCCCGATCATGAGGTCTATCCAGAATTTGATTCACGTGCACCAATTGAACCTGGAAACTCATGGAGTTTTACCTTTGATAAAGCTGGATCATGGAAGTTCCATGATCACTTACGACCATTTCTTCGGGGAGAAATAATTGTGGTAGATGAGGGTAAGATTTTTGATGGTACGAATTGTATAGAAAAAATTAAACGAGGGGAAGAAGTAAATAAAAAAGAGTGTTGGGAATTTACATTGTCGCAAGCTGTTGAAGAAGGTGGTGTAACAAAAGCATTTGAAATTTTTACTCATTTGTATGAATCAGATCCGCAGTTTGCTAGTGACGGATGTCATTGGTATTCACACAAGATAGGTGATGCATCGTACGCAGATTATTTAACTCATAAAGATTTTAGTAAGGTGCAATTTCCAGATTCCTCATCGTATTGTGGATACGGTTATTATCATGGTTTCTTGGAACATTATCTCAGAGATACTCCTGACTTCGAAGACGTAGTTGGTATTTGTAATGAGTTAATTAAGAATCGATCAGAAGATCTTCCACGCATTCGGTTAAATTGTTTCCATGCAATTGGCCATGGTTTTGTTCAAGAGCCATCTGATACTGGTATGTGGGGAGATGCACAAGCATTTGTTCAAACAGGAATTGATGTGTGTCGAAAATTAGAAAAAGATGATGAACGAATGGAGTGTTTACAAGGTGCATTTAATGTTATTTCTGATTGGATATATACAGATAATTATGGTCTAGAGCCTGACCCGAATGATCCAATGAAATTATGTAGAACACAAGCAAATTATGAGGAAACACTTGCATGCTACTACGAGCTCTCTATGAAATTAAATATATACACCAAAAATGGTCTTCTAGAATTCTATAACTTGTATGTGAAAGATATTGAAGATGATGAAATAGCAGATGTTATTATTGGACCTCTTGTTGCTGCAGTAATGCAAGAATTAATTTCTGAAGATGACCATATACCATTACTGTATGAGTGTCGTTCTCTTCCTGAAAGAGTTCAAGTGGCGTGTCTAAAAGGAATCACGGGTGGTTTTGTTGCCCACGGCGAACCAACAAAGGAATATGTAAAAGCAATCACTTTCTGTAGCTCTTCAGTTCTTACTTCGGACGAAAAAAGTATTTGTTACTGGAACATTATGAGAACGTTCCGAGGAGTGTACATGGATAAAGTTATTGAACAAATTTGTCCATTGCTTGAGTCTGAATATCAATATCTTTGTGAAGAAGACTATGGACTATAAGAAAATAAAGAGAGTAGTGTTACTTATTGTTGCTCTTGGTATAGCAGTTTTTGTATACAACAACGCTGGAAGTGAAATAGGGCAGGGCAATAACATTGTCCTAAGTGATAAAGGTTTTTCTCCAAAGGAATTGACTATTACAGTGGGAGATACCGTAACGTTTACATCAGAGCGTGGTAAGTTTTTTTGGCCCGCTTCAAATCTCCATCCATCACATACAACTTACTCTACATTTGATTCTATGGAGCCTGTTAATCCCGATAGTTCATGGAGTTTTACCTTTGATAAAGTTGGATCATGGAAGTTCCATGATCATCTGGCTCCATATTTTACTGGTGTGCTATATGTTGTTGACCAAGGAGAGGCTGTCACGTCTTGTGTAGAAGGATTAGAATGTTGGCAAGAAGAAATCCTTGATTCACTTGAGAAGAGTGGTTTAAACAGCGCTTTTGATGTTCTTGCACAGCTGTACAGAGAGGAACCACTTTTTGCAAATTCGTGTCACTTTATTGCACACAATCTTGGTTTTGCAGGATATGGTGCATATGTTCTTGATCATACATCTATTCTTACAGAAAAAACAACGTACTGTGCTAGTGGATTCTTTCATGGATTTATGGAAGCACATCTTGGTGCAACAGGAGACCTTGAAGAAGCACAGGAAGTATGTGCATACATAGGAGAGTATTTATCTACTGAAGCACCTGATGCGGCGTTGCAGTGCTATCACGGTATTGGTCATGGTGCTATGGAAACAGTGGTTGCTGAACATGGAGTGTTTAGTAGTGAAAATGAAATGATTGAAGAAGCATTAAAAGTGTGTGCAGAGGTATCAAGTAGTGATGAACAATTATATAGATGTGCGTCAGGAATTTTTAACGGTGTTGCTAATTTTTATATCACCGGAGAATACGGACTATCAGTTAAGAAAAGAAACCCATTAGAGATCTGTGCGATGCAGCCTGATGTGTACAAAGAACCTTGTTACGGAAACATGAATTCGGTATTAATGTGGATGAATGACAATGATTTTGTAAAAGCAGCTCCGTACATCGTTGCCATACCAGATGAAGATCAAAAGAGAAGAGCATTCATATATTTGGGAGGTCAACATGCACTCACACATCTTCAAACAACAGACTTTACCAGTGTTGTCCGTGATTGTCATACCATACCAGACGAGTATCAACTAACGTGTATAGAAGGATTTTCTCAAGGTCTTATGGAACATGGTGTGCCGGGAGAAGAATATAGGGCCGCACTATCTTTTTGCGAGACAAATAGCATGACATCTCTTGAAAGGAACACTTGTTTTAAAATGGTACTAAGTACGCTACCTGGTTGGTACTCACTTGAGAAGAGTAAGAAGATTTGCTCTTCTGTCTTAGAAGAATATCAGACATTTTGTACATACTAAAACACGAGGTATAATTTTCTCATGAACAAGAAATATAGTGTAGGGTTAATTTTAATTGCCTTTGCGGGAATCGCGTTGTTTAACAGTAATGTAGTAGAAGAAAAGGGTATAGAGGGTTCTGTATTGAGTACGGGAGTAAATTATCAGGTTGTGTTGGAGAGTGATGGTTTTCATCCTGATACACTTACAGTACGTAAAGGAGATAGCGTTACCTTCAGTACAACAAACGGAAAGCCATTTTGGCCAGCGTCAAACCTTCATCCGTCCCACCGTACGTATGCTGAGTTTGATCCACGAAAACCAATTAAACCTGGTGATACATGGAGCTTTACCTTCAATAAGGTTGGAAGTTGGAAATTTCATGGACATCTTGCTCCATATTGGAATGGTATTATTAATGTAATTGAATAATAAGTATGTTTGCAAGAAGTTTTATTGCACTATTGCTAGTACTAAGTGCACCCGTAGTACTCGCTCACGGAACAGGATTATCATTTGAGTCGGATATTGATGGATATCGTGTTGATATAGGATACAATACTGAAGAATTTCAAACAGGGAAATCAGTACTTTTTGATTTTGGTATTTCAACCAATAAACAGTATGAAATTGAATACACTGATGTGTGGGTTCGACTAATTAAAGAAGGAAAGACAGTATACGCAAGTGGTGTATACAACTCTGACTTTGGTGGAGCTCGAATGACCTATACATTCGGAGAAGTGGGTGACTATGAGCTCTCTGTTCGCTACCAGAACGGCACTGAGAAACTTGTATCGGCATCATTTCCATTAATGGTTGTGTCTTCTAGTGTGAACAAGAATGAGGCAGAGCCAAACAATAATACTTTATTAATTGTATTTGGAATTATAGGACTTTCTGCCGGATTTGGAATATCATCATTTATTAAGAAGAAATAAATATCTCGGTCATTAAAGCATATTTTAAAACACATCTCGGTTAAACGAGATGTGTTTTGTATTTAAATAATATTTGTTAGAAAATAAAGTAGATGATTTTGACATGAGAGTTGCTACTATTTAATTTTCTAGCATATTTCTTAATAAATAAGAAAATTATTTTATACTTCTTTCAAATAATTTATTTTTTGTCATACTTTTTTAAAAAAGTGTTGTTAGGTAATCCCCAGTATTTTTTAAATACTATGCGTTGCGTGTAGTATAACCTGATATTATATAGGTATATTTCACATGCCTACATTTGATGATTCAATAAAAAATAGTGGAGGATATATTTCTTCTCCCAAAGCAGTTTCTTTGACGGGGTACACTCGTAGTCACATTGCCTATCTGTGTCGTGTTGGAAAAATTAAAGCGAAGCTCGTTGGAAATGTTTGGCACCTTAATAAAAAGTCACTCGGTTGCTTTATTGCGGAAGAAGAAAGAAAACGAGAAGAGAGAAAAGTCAACCTTTCAGATAAAAGAAGGCGTGAGTACAAAAATGAAAAGAGTGAAATAATAAAAAAATTTCAACATGATTTTTTGAAGGAATTTCTTGAGGGTACTATTGCGGTGATGGTTGCATTTTTATTTGTTCTTGGAATTTTTAATCTTGATGCTCATGATTTTGTTGTTAGTGATTCAGTAGATTCTATTAAGGAAGTTACGACTCCTGCGTCGGTATATTCTGCAATCAGAAATCTTCCAGAAAATACTGGGAAGGGAATCAGTACTGTTAGAAAATTTTTCTCAACATTATTTCCTAAACGAGATGCGGGTGGACGAATTGAAACTGAAGCACAACCGATCCCCGACGGTTTTATTGAAGCTGAAAAGGTTGTCAAAACAATAATAGAAGAGAGGATTGTTCAGGTAAAACCAATCACCAACATTGTAGTCACCGGTATCTCAAAAAAACAATTTGATGATGCACTTAAGAAACAAGCACAACAAACACTAGAGCACGTACAAGCAATCACCAATGTAAACAAGCAACAAATCATTAACAACTACACAACCATTGCACGGACGAATCAAATAAATAATCTAGGAGGTATTACTCTCTCTAGTTCCGTTATCACGGACACCAGTGCGTCATTAACAAAACTCTCTGTTAGTAGCATTGCAACCACAACTTTCTCTTCCGGTATCTCCGCGACAAACCTTGCGCTCTCAGACCTTACTAATTGTGACACTATTGATACTGATAGTAATGGCTTTCTTGTCTGTGGTACTGATGGAGGTGCTGTGTTTGGTCAATCGTGGGAGATCAACAGCAATGGACTCCTTGCACCAACAACCACCGTTGCTATTCATATCCCGAGCACTCTCTATGCATCATCAAGTGTATTCATTGATGGATCTCTTACTGTGGTAGGATCAACTACCTTCAATGGTGTTGAATATCTCTATCCTTCTGCTGATGGTATTGCAAATCAGGTACTCATTACGAACGGATCAGGAGGACTTTCATGGTCCACTTCAGGAGCTGAAGGACTCTTTGCAACCACCACCGATTCACTTGCTATTTCACCACTTGCAAATCGTGTAGTTATCGTTGGAGGAAGTGCCACCACCACTACCGGAAACTCTTTTGAAGTTATTGGTAATGCACTTATTGGAGGAACATTGACTACATACAATCCACTTGTCGCTCCTTCTTTCACCGCAACCACCACCGCAACCAGTACCTTCTCGGGAGGGTTGAGTGCACTACGATTAAACACCACTGCAACCTCAACTCTCAGCGGACTACGGGTAACCGGAGGGTTTAACATAGGAACCCTCACCGGCTTTCTCAAAGCAACAGGAGGAGTAGTAGCGACCGCACTTGTGAACCTTGCAACTGACATTACCGGTATTCTTGGAGTAAGTAACGGAGGAACCGGTCAATCAGCTATACAAGCAAACACCATCCTCCTGGGTAATGGAACAGGAGCACTTGCAACCACAACAGCTGGAGTGAACGGTCAGGTCCTTGCACTAGAGAGTGGCGTGCCTATCTGGGTAGCAACGACCACTCTTACTACGATTGGGGGAACCCTCGGAGTAACCAAAGGAGGAACAGGATCAACCACACCAAGTGACTTTCTCTTTGGAGATGGAGCAGGTAACCTTATCTCAACTTCTACCATTAGCCAAAACTTTATCGACAACGCACTTGCACGAACGAATAACGTTCTTACCTTGTCGAGTTGGTTTAGTACGACGACGGATCAACTTACTGAGGGGGGTACTAATCTGTACTTTACCAACGCTCGAGCGGACGCACGCATTAACGCAACCTCAACGATTGGAACACTGATAAGCACCCCAAGTCTTTCAACTATTGGTACTGTTACTACGGGTACCTGGAATGGAAGTATCATAGCAGAGACCTTTGGAGGCACCGGTCAAACATCGTATGTTATTGGAGATCTACTCTATGCAAACGCAGCGAACTCATTAGCACGACTTGCAACCTCAACAAGAGGCTCACTACTACAATTATCACTCTCTACAGGACTCCCAAGCTACGTTGCAACTTCAACACTTGGAATAGCATTGTCTGACACTGTGGGAACATTAGCGTTAACCAGTGGTGGTACGGGCACCACCACTGCACAAAATGGGGGACTTTTTTTCTCAGACGGAACGACGTACAAACAAGACACTAGTAATCTCTTCTGGAATGATACAAACAATCGATTGGGTATTGGCACGACGAGTCCAGTAAGTATTTTGGCTATACAAAGCACATCTGCACCTGTAATCACAATCACGGACAGTACGCAGAATAGAACTGGTGAATTTGGTATGCTAGATGGATTCAATGCTGGTATCGAGGCATTTGGTGGAGGTTCACTGATATTCCGAACAAATGCTAATACAAGACTGACAATTGCTTCTACTGGAAACGTAGGAATCGGAACAACCTCACCATATGCAAAACTCTCTGTAGTAGGTCAAACAGTAGCAGAATACTTCACCGCAACGAGCACTACGGCAACGAGCACCTTCCCACAGCTTTCCTCAACACAATCGTCTCTCGGTACAATAGTGGCAGGTACTTGGAATGGCTCTGCTATAACAGAGATCTTTGGAGGAACAGGAGCGACAGCATATAGCACTGGTGACATTCTCTATGCAGATTCAACAAACTCACTAACACGCCTTGCTGTAGGATCTAATGGTTTGGTCTTGAAACTTGCAGGCGGTGTACCAACGTGGAGTACCGATTTAACTTCTGGAGGCGGAAGCGGAGGCGGTTTTTGGGCAACCACAACAAATGATCTTGCCCTTCACCCTGACGATTCAACCAATATTGTTATTATTGGATCAACAGCAACAACAACTAAAAATGAAATTCTTCAAGTTTCCGGTTCTTCATATTTCAGCGCAAACATTTTTGCTTCTTCAACACTTCGTGTTGACAAGAGTGTTCTTGGAAATATTTTTGTTGCAAGTTCAACCAGCGCCACCTCAACGCTCCCAAATCTTTCAATAACGAATCTCCTACTTGGAAGTGACTATATTAATGATCTCACTGGTACTGGTCTAACACTATCAGGCTCAAGCCTTACTACCACACTCGGCACCTCAATCGACATCTCTGCAGAAACAAACCTTTTGGTTGGTTCAGGTATTACGCTCACTGGAGACACACTTACGGTCACCGCAGCAGGAGGACTGGCTCAAGCAGCAGGAGGACTCACAACAACAGGAGTACTAGAAGACTTGAATACACTCGGAGCATCAGCTTCTGATGGAGAGTTCATTGTCGCAACAGGAGCAGGAGCATTTGCATATGAATCAACAGCAACAGCACGAACATCACTTGGCCTTGGATCACTCGCTACGCTTTCATCAATTAACAACTCCAACTGGTCTGGAACTGATCTTTCAGTAACAAACGGAGGAACAGGAGCTTCAACACTCAACGACTTAATTACACTAGGAACACACACCACAGGAAATTACGCAGCAACTGTAGCAGACAGTGGAGCAGGAACCATTACGGTCGGAGGATCAGGTAGTGAGACAGCAGCAATTACGGTTGGACTTAACCTTGCGAATGCAAACAGTTGGACGGGTCTTCAGTCATTCACTAATGCATCATCAACACTCTTTTCAGTATTTGATACATCATACTTTGGAGGAACCGCAACCAGTACATTTGACTCTGCAGGTAATCTCACACTCGGAGGAACACTTACCGTAGGAGGTGATTCAATCAATGAATTTGCAGGAACAGGACTTACCGTTTCAGGAAATGCACTTACTGTTGATCTCGGCACCTCAATCGATATCTCTGCAGAAACAAACCTCGTAGGGGGCACCAATATTACCCTCTCAGGAGACACACTTAATGTAGACGATGCGTTTCTCGTAAACAACGCAAATGATGTAACCACAGGACAACTTACTGCACTAAACTTTGTTGCAAGTAGTGCAACGGCAACAAGTACCTTTGCAGGAGGACTTACCGTCGATACCTCAGATTTTGTTGTTGATCCTGATGCAGGGAGGGTGGGGATTGGTACCTCTGTGCCAGGAAAACTTCTGACAGTCTCCAAGAATGGAAATGGAGTTCCTGGAGATGAAGCAATAGTGCGAATTGAAACTACAGATGAGTTCGTTGGTACAGGTGATGTTATTGGAGGTCTTGAGTTCTTTTCACATGACTTAAGTGACCCAAGTGATATAACAGGATTTATGCGTTCTGAAGCGTTAAACGCTGGTACACGATTTGCTCTTACGTTTGGAAGTAAAGATAGCGGATCTGATGCTACAGAGATGATGAGGATAGATAGTAGCGGAAATGTGGGTGTTGGTACAACAGTATTATCATCTAAGTTTACCATTGATCAAAATTCTGCAAGTGGGGTAGCGCTTACCGTTACGGGAGGAGGAACGGGCGCATCTCTTGCAACCTTTACACGTGATATTGGAGCAAGTGGTACTATTAATATTAATGCGGGGGGTGGTGATGCTCAAATTCGCTTTACGTCAAATAATGACTTTGCGATTGGTGTAGACGATACAACGTTTAGGATTTCAGATAATACTTCGGTTGGTACAAACGATCGATTTGTTATTGATTCCTCAGGAAACGTCGGTATTGGAACCAGTACACCAGCATTTAGGTTTGCAGTTGCAAGTCTTGGTACTGGTGCAATGAGTGCAATGATTGGAACATCATCAATTGATACACTTCTTGTTGGTGGAGGACTAGGAAAGCTAACCGCTGGAACAATTGACCCGGTGTATAGTATTGGAGGTACGCAGTATGCAACCTATGTTGCAGGTATGATTGGACAGAAAGAAGAAACAACAGGAGTTGTAACCATTAATACACAAGTGACGGATAGTGCAGGAAATATTGGATACCTATATGAAATTAATTTTGATGAACAAGAAGTTGGAAGTGACCTATGGCTCTTTGCAAAATCTTCAACGATTAGAAAGCATATTGATCGGTTAGTAGTTCTCCTAACTTCAGAAGGAGGGGCTGACGTGTCGTATGTAATTAATGAAGCTGAAAATAAAGTAATTTTTCTTGCTGATAAGCCAACACGAGTATCCTACCGATTTACATCACCGCGGTTTGACTCAGACACATGGACAAACTTTAACAATGATGGAGTAACAGGATTTGTAGTACCAGAGTTTGATGACACCATATACTTTGAAAACGAAGATATCACCTTTAGTTTTGAAGGTGCAACAGAAAACGTTGCTGAATTCTTTGCGACATTTGGAGGGACAATTATTAACGATGTACTTCATTTAGGTGAATTGGTGCTTGATGTATTGCAGGTTAATAGCATTGTCGCTTTGGTGATTCAAACGGATGATCTTACTATTGGAGACATTGAAAAACCAACTGGATTTACTATCTATGACAAAGTAACGCGGGATCCAATGTGTATTGAATTGGTGAATGGAGAGTTGATTCCAATACCAGGAGCGTGTGGCACACAAACTGTACAACAAACTACTGATACAATTCCACCCGTGCTTACCGTGATTGGAAATAATCCAGCTGAAGTTTCGCTCGGTGCTGAGTATAGTGATCTAGGAGTTACGGTTACTGACAATGTTAATGAAAACTTAGGACACACGATTCAAGTAGATGGAGTTGATGTGGTTGAAGTAGTTCTTGATACTGGCACAAGCACCATTTACACTATTGTCTATTCAGCAATAGACGAAGCAGGGAATGAGGGATCAACAACAAGAACGGTGATTGTTGGAGAAGAGGTGTCAACAAGTACACCAAGTACACCAAGTACACCAAGTACACCAGATACATTAGATACACCGGATACACTAGCTCCAGTCATTACACTTCTTGGTGAGAGTAATATATCTCTTGAACAAGAGGCTGATTATATAGAGGAAGGTGCAACTGCAGTTGATGAAATTGATGGAGATTTATCTAACCAGATAGTTATAACAGGAACTATTGACACAACAACAACTGGTGAGTACACAGTCCGTTATAACGTGGCTGACGCTTCAGAAAATCAGGCGATTGAAGTAATCCGAACCGTATCGGTTATAGAACAAGCAAATAATGCAACAAGTACACCAGAAAATATGTAACTATAAAAGAAATTAACCACAGGAATTACTTGCACCTATGTATAGATGGCGTATAGTTTTAATATAATTTTCATGTATAAAAGAATACAACAAAAAATTACTTTTTTTCTTTTTTCACTACTTCTTATTTTCTCAGTTCTAATTCCAGACGTTTTTGCAGAACGTATTCCCTATACGTACTCTATTCTCACCCAAAACCTCTCCTTCGCATCAGAGAATGACGAAGTCATTCTCTTGCAAGAATGGTTAGCATCTGATCTCTCACTCTATCCAGAAGGGAGAATCACCGGAGTGTACGGTGTCTCTACAAGAAAAGCAGTACAACGATACCAACAGCGTACCGGAGCCATCTCACTCCAGGGAGGAGGATATGGATACGTTGGCCCCTTAACAAGAGCAAGCCTGAACGCAGAATTCTCAAATCAAAAAGGAGGAGTTGCATGGGTAGAAGGAAACTATGAGAACGTTGCCATCCTACAAGACGGAGTCTTTGTAGAAATTGATGAACCACTTAGGTCTCTACAAGACAGAACCGTAGAAGCATTTACTATATGGATTAACCCACAAGTGGTAGTCGATCAAGAGATCTTCATCTACGGTCTACCCAACGGATATGGTATTGGTATTAAAGAGAACGGAAAGATCTATGCCATTACACCAGAAGACCATATTGTTACTGCAGGAACCTATCTCAAGAAAGGAGAGTGGCAACACGTATCAGTACTCTTCACTGACACTAATGTTATCTTTCTCTACAACAACAGACCAGTAGAGCTTGGTACCATCACGCCACCAAAAGGTCCCTCACTCTTTGATCGACTATACCAACCATTAAAACCAATCCTTGAACCTATCGTTACCATAGTCCAAGTACCACTCAAAGAACTTCAAGTACAGAGCAAGAAAGTAGTTCAGTTCGTCACTCAGTTTATTCCTGAAAGAGAAAAGGTGGTGGTGCAAGAAAAAGTTATTCCTGTTGAAGTAATTCCAGAAGAACCGGTGCAAGAAGAAGTAAAAGTTGCTGTTGAAACACCACCCACACCTGTTGTCGTTGAAGATCAACCAACACAAGAAGAAGTAGTTCAGAAATTAGCAACAGAAACACCACCGCTCATCGAAGACCTCATTGAAAAAATTAAAGGAGATCTTACCATTAGCACCACCACCATCGCTACACAAACAACCACTACCAAGGAGAAATCAATCTACGCACAAGGAGCATACAGTGGTAAAGACGCCACCAAGGAACTAAAGAAAGAAAAGACAGACAACGTACCACTACTTGTCTTGATAGGGAAAGAAAAGATTATCCTTCAGCCTGGAGGAAAGTATGAAGAGCTCGGAGTAGATGCACTCGACATAGAAGATGGAAACATTAGTGCTGACGTTATCATTAACAGTGACTTCATCAACTACAACAAAGCAGGAGACTACCTCATTCTCTACGATGTTATTGATAGTCACGGTAATAAAGCAGAACAAATAGTACGAATCATCACCATAGTAGAGAGTAGAGTAGGAGTACCACTTACTCCAGAGGACGCAACACCTGTTCTAACCCTCATCGGTAGCCAAGTAGTAGAGATAGAACCAGGAGGTATCTACACTGATCCAGGAGTAGAAGCACGTGACGCAGAAGACGGTAACCTCAGTAAAGAGGTAGTCTTGAGTGGAGATACCGTAGACTACAATACTTCAGGAGACTACCTCATCCTCTACAACGTTACGGACAGTGATGGTAATGCTGCAAAGGAAGTAGCTCGTATTATCACCGTTACTGCACCACAAATTGCAGAGGCAAATCAGCAGCCACTACACTACACACTCGGAGCAGCAGCAGGTGAAGACGTTACCTACCGAGTATCATCAGGAAAAGGAGCAGACCCTGATTTCATTACCGTTGATATACAACCCCTCCACGTATATGTCGGAGATACTCAGATTATGGTAGTAAAGGTAACGTCTGCAGAAACCATTACTTCTGTACAGGCAATCACCGACCTTGATACCATCACGCTCACCCTTGATCTTGTAGAGACTGCGTCAGACAGTACGGGTACCACGTTCTCCGTCTCATGGGTAGTTCATGACACCCATACACAAGTCTACCGAACAAAATTCATCGCAACGAATGCAGTAGGTGCAACCAATGATATCACCATGGCTTGGTCAGACCCCTGTAGTGGTCTGACCGACGGTTCTGACTCTACACTCTCTGCTGACTGTGCGGTGTCGGTGGTTGATGGGTTGGATCAGGGAAATCTTACGATTTCTTCAGGAATAACGTTGACGTTAAACGAGGGTGCAACATGGGCATTTAACCCTGGCACTTCTATTACAATTAATGGAACGATTGCAATTTCCAAGACTGGAGCAGGCGCTACCTTGAAGAAAGGATACCTCTTTTACTCTGGGGAAACTGATGATGAAGCTGACACGTTGACTCGGGTGTTTGGTACTGAATCAACAAAAACAGGACATGTGGATGTGGGTACCTACGCTCAAGGTACGTACTATTCAGAAGGATATTACTACACGCAAGGTTACTACTACGGCCAAGGATATTACTACGGCCAAGGATATTACTACGGACAAGGCTACTACTACGGCCAAGGATATTACGAAGGCTACTATGAAGGGCTGTACCAAGAGACTTGTGATCCAATTTGTGATTAAAGTATAAAATAGTGTAAAATTAGCACTATGAATATATTTTCCACAAAACTTACTAGTAAGCGTACTATACTTTTTTTGGTTGGTATTACTGCTTTGTCTCTTATTTTTTTTGTAAACAATACAGGAGAAAGTAAAGAGATTGATCTTACACGATACGAAGAACTTGGAGAACTTAGTGAAGTTAAAAAAATAGGAGAGTGGAGAGGAAAAGAATATGCAAATTATTTTGAAAGTATTGCAGAAAAAAAAGGAGGTGAATATGCGTTTAGACTTTTGAGACATGCGGAACTTCGTGAAGGACTAGACCTTCATCTTCTCGCACACACTATTGGAGATACGCTTTATATACAGAAGGGAATTGATGCAGTGCACACGTGTACGCCAGAGTTTCGTAATGCTTGTGCACATTCAATTGTCATCGGTCTTTTTAATGAACAAGGCGAAGAAGCGCTTGATGAAATTTCCGAAGTGTGTAGAAACGCACCAGGTGGCACCGGTGCGTACACAATGTGTTTCCATGGGTTAGGACATGGTGTTCTTGCATACAATAACTATAACTTTGAAAAAACAGTTGGTATGTGTAAAAAAATGGCAACGGAAGAATATAACAATAGAGAATATGCAGAGTGTGTTGGTGGTGGTGTCATGGAACTAATTGCAGGGGTACACGATCGTGTTCAGTGGGAGAAGCAAGTTTCTAATTATTTTATAGAAGGAGATCCTCTTTCTCCATGTAACGCACCATATATGGATACAAAAGTACAACAGATTTGCTACACCTACCTTACACCACACCTTTTTAAATATGTGGGCATGAGTTTAGGTAAGCCACTTCCTCCATACTACGAGAAAGCATTTAAAATTTGTAATCAAATACCAATAACCGAAGAAAGAAATCGTTCTGCATGCTATAGCGGGTTTGGTAAAGAATTTGTTGCGCTTGCTAGGGACAGAGACATACGCCAAATCAATAATTTAAATAAAGAAGAACTTTCAAAGATACACGAGTGGTGTTCTCTTTCTGGTGACAAGGATGGAAAGGTATACTGTACGTTTGGAGCTCTTTCATCATTGTTTTGGGGTGGTGAAAATGATCCTTCACCTTCTTTTTCTTTTTGTGAAATTGCAGAGGAGGAACTGTCTGATCTTTGTTACGAACAGCTTTCATGGAATATTGGATTCTATATTTATAATGAGAAATTACACAAGTCTCTTTGTAGTAAGATTCCGAGTCAGCACCAGCAATCTTGTTTAAGCAGAGCACCAAATGTACGCTAGAGTATTTTTAGGGGTTTTTCTTATTGCCATTGTCTCTTTCTTTATCTACATAGATACTTCTACAGAATCTGATTCTTTAGTAGCGGTGATTGATGTGCCAGGAGAATACAAAAAATGGAATGGTATTTTGGACACAAAAGGATTAGAAAACGCATATTCGCTTTTCAAAGATTTTTACTACAATCGTCCGGGAACACAGCATACCGCGTCACATATTTTTGGTGAACTACTATATGCAAAAGGAGGAGTTCAGGGTGTTGCGGTATGTGACGGAACATTTTCTTTTGGTTGTTTTCATGGATTTTTCACAGCAGGTATAGCTGATGTTGGTCTTCTGTTACTAGCTTCTCTTGATGAGACATGTAATGGTGATTCTGCGTGTCAGCATGGAATTGGACATGGTATAGCAGAATATATGCGTCCCGATCTGCTTGGTGCACTTAGCGCGTGTGAATTAACCAATCAACCAGATCCTCTTGCGGGATGTACCTCAGGCGTGTTTATGGAGTATAATGTGCCACTAGTTGTTACGGGAACGAATATTAGCACTGAGGCTCGTATTCTTGATGAGGATAATCCATATGAGCCATGTACTACTGTTCCAAATAAATTTCGTACTTCTTGCTATTATGAGCTAGGACAGTGGTGGAACCAGGTATATAACGGAGACTATGTATATATGGGAAAGCTTTGCGGTGATGTTGAGGATACTGTATTTAGAGAATTATGTTTTAAGGGTATAGGTAAATTCACCCCTAACTCTAGCGAGTACGATGTTGCTTTAACAATTAGTCGGTGTGAGAAGATGTCTACAAAGAAAGGAATATTATATTGTAAATATGCCGCATCGTGGGCTTTTCAAACTAAAGAAAATCATGCACGCAAGGCCCCTCTTGTATGTCGTGGTATGAAGGAAGAGTATGTACAACACTGTGCGAAAAGTAGTGATTGGTAGATACACACATGTGTTAGTATTATGTAAAGGTATTATGATACATCAATTTACAAAAATACATGTATTTATCTTCTTGTTTGGATTTCTGTTATTACCGTCTCATGTATTTGCTTCATCTATTCTCACCCAAAACCTCTCCTTCGCATCAGAGAATGACGAAGTCATTCTCTTGCAAGAATGGTTAGCATCTGATCTCTCACTCTATCCAGAAGGGAGAATCACCGGAGTGTACGGTGTCTCTACAAGAAAAGCAGTACAACGATACCAACAGCGTACCGGAGCCATCTCACTCCAGGGAGGAGGATATGGATACGTTGGCCCCTTAACAAGAGCAAGCCTGAACGCAGAATTCTCAAATCAAAAAGGAGGAGTTGCATGGGTAGAAGGAAACTATGAGAACGTTGCCATCCTACAAGACGGAGTCTTTGTAGAAATTGATGAACCACTTAGGTCTCTACAAGACAGAACCGTAGAAGCATTTACTATATGGATTAACCCACAAGTGGTAGTCGATCAAGAGATCTTCATCTACGGTCTACCCAACGGATATGGTATTGGTATTAAAGAGAACGGAAAGATCTATGCCATTACACCAGAAGACCATATTGTTACTGCAGGAACCTATCTCAAGAAAGGAGAGTGGCAACACGTATCAGTACTCTTCACTGACACTAATGTTATCTTTCTCTACAACAACAGACCAGTAGAGCTTGGTACCATCACGCCACCAAAAGGTCCCTCACTCTTTGATCGACTATACCAACCATTAAAACCAATCCTTGAACCTATCGTTACCATAGTCCAAGTACCACTCAAAGAACTTCAAGTACAGAGCAAGAAAGTAGTTCAGTTCGTCACTCAGTTTATTCCTGAAAGAGAAAAGGTGGTGGTGCAAGAAAAAGTTATTCCTGTTGAAGTAATTCCAGAAGAACCGGTGCAAGAAGAAGTAAAAGTTGCTGTTGAAACACCACCCACACCTGTTGTCGTTGAAGATCAACCAACACAAGAAGAAGTAGTTCAGAAATTAGCAACAGAAACACCACCGCTCATCGAAGACCTCATTGAAAAAATTAAAGGAGATCTTACCATTAGCACCACCACCATCGCTACACAAACAACCACTACCAAGGAGAAATCAATCTACGCACAAGGAGCATACAGTGGTAAAGACGCCACCAAGGAACTAAAGAAAGAAAAGACAGACAACGTACCACTACTTGTCTTGATAGGGAAAGAAAAGATTATCCTTCAGCCTGGAGGAAAGTATGAAGAGCTCGGAGTAGATGCACTCGACATAGAAGATGGAAACATTAGTGCTGACGTTATCATTAACAGTGACTTCATCAACTACAACAAAGCAGGAGACTACCTCATTCTCTACGATGTTATTGATAGTCACGGTAATAAAGCAGAACAAATAGTACGAATCATCACCATAGTAGAGAGTAGAGTAGGAGTACCACTTACTCCAGAGGACGCAACACCTGTTCTAACCCTCATCGGTAGCCAAGTAGTAGAGATAGAACCAGGAGGTATCTACACTGATCCAGGAGTAGAAGCACGTGACGCAGAAGACGGTAACCTCAGTAAAGAGGTAGTCTTGAGTGGAGATACCGTAGACTACAATACTTCAGGAGACTACCTCATCCTCTACAACGTTACGGACAGTGATGGTAATGCTGCAAAGGAAGTAGCTCGTATTATCACCGTTACTGCACCACAAATTGCAGAGGCAAATCAGCAGCCACTACACTACACACTCGGAGCAGCAGCAGGTGAAGACGTTACCTACCGAGTATCATCAGGAAAAGGAGCAGACCCTGATTTCATTACCGTTGATATACAACCCCTCCACGTATATGTCGGAGATACTCAGATTATGGTAGTAAAGGTAACGTCTGCAGAAACCATTACTTCTGTACAGGCAATCACCGACCTTGATACCATCACGCTCACCCTTGATCTTGTAGAGACTGCGTCAGACAGTACGGGTACCACGTTCTCCGTCTCATGGGTAGTTCATGACACCCATACACAAGTCTACCGAACAAAATTCATCGCAACGAATGCAGTAGGTGCAACCAATGATATCACCATGGCTTGGTCAGACCCCTGTAGTGGTCTGACCGACGGTTCTGACTCTACACTCTCTGCTGACTGTGCGGTGTCGGTGGTTGATGGGTTGGATCAGGGAAATCTTACGATTTCTTCAGGAATAACGTTGACGTTAAACGAGGGTGCAACATGGGCATTTAACCCTGGCACTTCTATTACAATTAATGGAACGATTGCAATTTCCAAGACTGGAGCAGGCGCTACCTTGAAGAAAGGATACCTCTTTTACTCTGGGGAAACTGATGATGAAGCTGACACGTTGACTCGGGTGTTTGGTACTGAATCAACAAAAACAGGACATGTGGATGTGGGTACCTACGCTCAAGGTACGTACTATTCAGAAGGATATTACTACACGCAAGGTTACTACTACGGCCAAGGATATTACTACGGCCAAGGATATTACCAAGGATATTACTACACGCAAGGCTACTACTACGGACAAGGATATTACTACGGCCAAGGATATTAC
>CAYQYW010000006.1:0-63280 GCA_964421995.1 uncultured Candidatus Saccharibacteria bacterium | reverse complement strand
CCCCCGACCTTTTCGGTGTAAACGAACTGCTCTAGCCAACTGAGCTAATCGCCCTCTACGTAGAGAAGTATATACAAAAACAAGCTATAATCAAGGACATGAAAGAAATTAATGTACGTGTTACAGGGCGTGTTCAGTTGGTGATGTTTCGGGACTTTGCACAACGTATGGCGAGAAATCTGAGGATTCGTGGTACAGTACAGAACCTAAAAGACGGGTCAGTCTGTATTGTAGCACAGGGAAATGAGGAAACCTTAACAAGATATATAGAGTTATTACATAAAGGACCTCTACTATCTAATGTTGAAGGTGTTTCGACAAGATGGGTGGAACCGAGTGAGCAATTTACGGGATTTAGCATATTATAGTAATGATTAGTGTTGGAATAATTTTGGATGGTAATCGACGGTGGGCAAAAGAGAAAGGATTACCAACATTGGAAGGTCACCGAAAAGGACTTTTAAACGTAAAAGAGATTGTTACTGCTGCGAAAGATGATGTGGGAACGGTGTTCCTATATGTGTTTTCTACTGAGAATTGGAGTAGAACTGAAAAAGAGATTTCATATTTGATGGGCCTTTTTAGACAATTTTTTGATAAAGAGATAGATGTTTTGAATAAAAAAAATGTGAAAGTGGTAGTTATCGGTCAACGGGAACGGTTTGAAAAAGACATACAGGAACTTATCGTGAAGGCTGAGGAGATGACAAAAGATAACACCGGTATTACTGCAGTAGTTGCACTTTCCTATGGTGGCAGAGCAGATATCTTGCAAGCCGCAGAGAAGGGGAATATAGAAGAAAATCTTTGGACAAAAGGGCTACCAGATCCAGATATTATAATTCGTACAGGAGGAGAGAAACGATTGTCAGGATTTCTTACCTGGAACTCAGTTTACAGTGAGTTATTTTTTGTAGATACCTATTGGCCCGATTTCACGAAAGAAGAGTTTTTAGGTATTCTTGAGTCATACAAGAATAGAGAGCGAAGACTTGGAACATGAACATCATATATGAAGACAGTGACGTCGTAGTGGTTGATAAGCCATCAGGAATGATGGTTCATCCTGATGGGAAAAATACTGAGGTAACGGTGAGTGATTGGATGCTACAACAGTACCCAGAGGTTTCTGGTGTGGGGGAGTCGATGACGCTTCAGAACGGTGAAGTAGTTGAACGTCCTGGAATTGTACATAGGCTCGATAGAGAGACAAGTGGGGTATTGATCATTGCAAAGAATCAAGATTCATTTTTGCATCTAAAAAAACAATTTCAGAATCGTGTGGTAAAGAAAGTATATAACGCGTTTGTGTACGGAAGAGTAAAAAATGACGACGGAGTAATTGATCGTAGAATTGGGAGAAGTAAAAAAGGATTACGACTTTGGTCAGCTCAGCCCGGAGCGGGAGGAAATCTTCGAGAAGCTAGCACAGAATACTCTGTGCTAAAAAGAGGGAAGGATTATTCGTTTATTGAACTTCGTCCGAAAACGGGGCGCACCCATCAAATAAGAGTTCATCTGAAAGCCATTAATTATCCGGTTATATGTGACAAGCTCTATGCAGTAAAGAGGGGTTGCCCTCTTCAGTTTGATAGAGTGGCACTCCATGCTAAATCTCTAGCATTAGAACTCTTAAACGGAGAGAAAAAGGTATTTGAGGCTAAATTACCAGAGGATTTCAAGAATGCCCTGAAAATGATTGAAAATACCTAATGATTATGCTAGACTAGCCCTGCTACAACGGTAGCATTTTTATTTATGAATATACAATCACCAGTAAATATTGAGGATCGAAAGAAACTTGGCGTGCGACCAGGAGATACTGTTCGTGTGTGGCAGAAGATCCAAGAAAAAGGAAAGACTCGACTACAGGCTTTTGAAGGTTTGGTGCTTGCTGTGAAGCACGGAACTGAAGCTGGAGCGACATTTACTGTACGACGAACAACTGGTGGAGTTGGAGTAGAGAAGATTTATCCTCTGTATTCTCCAATGATTGATAAGATTGAAATACTAAAACGATCACGAGTTCGACGATCAAAACTGTACTACATTAGAGATAAGGTGGCTCGAGAAATTAAGCGACAGATGAGAAATGCCCGATTCCTAAACATCTCAACACAGAGTGATCTTGAGGAAAAATCTAAAGCAAAAATAGAAGAGACGCCAGTTACAGAGGAAGCTTCAACTGAAGAGAAAGTAGAAGAAAAGAAGGAAGAGTAGTAAAATAACTTCAATGCCCAGGTGATGAAATTGGTAGACATGCAGCCTTGAGGGGGCTGTGGGAGCAATCCCGTGGAGGTTCAAATCCTCTCCTGGGCACAGAGTAACCAGTCGTTTTTAAATTGAAAGTTGCTAATTTGGCCTATCTCTGCCATAATTGTCATCGTCTGGTCATATAGACTAAGAAAATATGGCGGCTATGGTGTAACGGTCAACACTACAGTTTGTGGTACTGTCAATTCGGGTTCAATTCCCGGTAGCCGCCCCAGTTAAACACCTCTTCGCGAGGTGTTTTTTTATTTGACTGATATACTTATTTTATGGATGAATTTTTACATCAATTATCAATGTGGATAATATTTCTTGGAGCTCTAGCACTCTTGTATATAGCCTACGTGTGGTTCCAAAAGGACAATCTCCTTATGGCTTCAGGAATGTCTCTTATGGGACTGATTGCATTATCTAACTTCTATTTACACAGAAGGATGATGAAAAAGAAACCCAATTCTCTTAACTAGGTTATATAAAGTATGGACATTGTAACAGGAGGAGAAGGATTTATTGGATCACATATTGTAGCTCGTACAGGAGCGCTGTCTTACGATATAAAATCTGGTTTAGATATTTTGGATGTAGAGACACTAGACAAATATTTATCTGGTGTCAACACTGTTTTTCATTGTGCCGCAAAAATAAGTGTTCCAGAAGGTGAAGAGAAGCCAGAGCTCTATTATCAAAACAATGTGGTTGGTACACAAAATGTTGCAAATACTGATGTAGAGAAAATTATTTTTTTTAGTAGTGCTGCAATATATGGTGAGCACGATAGGAAAATAGTTGAATCCGATGAATTACGACCAATGTCTAATTACGCACAGAATAAGATTGACGGGGAGAATATTCTTAAGGAGTCGTCCATACCAACCGTTGTTTTACGACCTTTTAATCTTTATGGTCCTCGACAATCGGAGGAGTATGCCGGAGTAATAACTATTTTTATTAATAATGCTTTACAAGGTGAAGACTTACTGATTAATGGTGATGGGGGTCATGTGAGAGATTTTGTATATGTTGATGATGTGTTAAATGCTGCCGTTTCAGTCTCTGAAAAAGATCTAGGAGATTTTGAGGTATTTAATCTTGGGTCGGGTACCACGCTTACTATGTTGGAACTCGCAGAGAAAATAATTAACTTAACAAATTCAAGTTCAAAAATAGTTTTTAGAGAAGAAAGAACTGGAGATATTCGTTATTCTTGTGCAGACGCAACCAAAGCAAACGAAATACTTGGCTGGAAGCCAACAGTGTCACTTGATCAAGGACTATGTTCTACTATAGAGTACATAAAGAGTGATTAAAGAATTTTATACTAAATACGAACGCCATATATCATCCGGAGCATTTTTACTCGGGTTTGTTATTGATAATTTTACCTTAACAAGAATCGATCAGCTGTTTGATAATATTGTATTGTTTACCTACTTGCTGGTTGCTGGACTTGGTATATTTTTGTTTAACTTGTTTGAATCTCGCGGATGGGGGCACAGTTATTTTCCACTAGCGATACAGTTCGCGTTCGGAGGACTCTTCAGCGGATACTTTGTGTTCTATAGCAGAAGCGCGTCACCGGAATCTAGCTGGATCTTTGTCATTCTCATTATCCTGTTCTTAGTTGGCAATGAACTGTCTAAAGGTAGGTATTCACGACTAAGTCTCCAGGTTGGAGTGTTCTTTGCTGCGCTGTTTTCTTTTTCTATTTTCTATGTACCGATCTTGGTGAATTCAATAGGAGCATGGGTGTTTGTCCTTAGTGGGGTGATAAGCCTCATCGCAATTTGGTTGTTTATCAAATTACTTTCTTTAGTGGTCTCAAGGAAAATAGAAAACGGAAAGAAAGTACTTGTACGGACCGTGCTTTCAATTTTTGTAGTGTTTAATATTCTATATTTCACCAACATCATTCCTCCAATACCGCTTTCATTGAAAGACGTTGGTGTGTATCACTCGGTAGAAAGAATGAATGGAGACTACACGGTAACTTTTGAAGATAGAGAGTGGTACCAGTTTTATAAGCGATATAACGATGTGTTTCATTCAACTGACAAACCAGTCTATTTCTATAGCGCGGTGTTTGCGCCAACTGACTTGAAAACCGATATCTATCATCACTGGCAGTACTACGATGGTCATTGGATCACCATAAACAAGTTCTTCATACCGATTATTGGAGGAAGAGGAGAGGGCTATCGAGGATACTCATACAAAAACAACGTACTTCCTGGCAAATGGCGGGTTGATGTGATCACCGAGCGAGGTCAGGTGGTGGGGAGAGCCACTTTCACGGTGATTCCGGTAGATACTCCAGTTGCTTTGCAGTCAGGAATAAAGTGATACAATATCTGAATAAATGATAGATTATTTTATTGTAGTAGCATTGATTGTATTTTCCGCTCTGTTTTCAGGTTTGACGCTTGGACTCATGGGGCTCAACAAGCAGGAGCTAAAAAGAAAAGTCTCCCTTGGAAATAAACAGGCAATTACGGTGTATGAAGTGCGAAAGAAGGGAAACCTACTCCTCACAACACTCCTTATCGGAAATGTTGCGGTGAACGCTGCACTTTCTATTTTTCTAGGATCAGTTACCTCAGGCATTGCGGCGGGAGTTATTGCAACATCTCTCATTGTGATTTTTGGTGAGATTACTCCTCAAGCAATCTTTTCTCGCTTTGCACTGTATCTTGGGTCAAAGACTGCATGGTTGGTAAAGATATTTATTTTCATACTGTTCCCCATAGCAAAACCTATTTCTATGTTATTAGACAAGGTGCTCGGAGAAGAGCTTCCAACAATTTATTCTAAACAGGAGTTGATGAAAATTATTGAGGAACATGAAGATCATAAAGGAAGTGATGTGAGTGAAGAGGAAGAGAAGATTGTGAAAGGAGCTCTTAGCTTTTCTAACAAAATTGTTCTTGACGTGATGACACCAAGAACCGTGATGAATACGCTACAAGCAGATGAAGAAATTACTACTGAGGTTATTCAAAAATTAAAGTGGGCGGGAAACTCACGTGTTCCAGTGTATGAGGGAAACCGAGATAATATCGTCGGTATTCTATATGTAAAACAATTAATAGGGGGAGATGTTTTTGGTAAAAAGGTTAGGGAGTTTACGAATATGAATGTATTTTTTATCAACCAAGATAAAAATCTAGATATTATCTTAGAAAAATTCTTGCATACCCATAATCATCTTTTTGTTGTTCGTAATGAATTCTCTGAGGTTACGGGGATTATTACTCTTGAGGATATTCTCGAAGAGATTATCGGTGAGGAGATCGTTGATGAAGTTGATGTACACAATGATATGAGAAGGTTTGCTAGAACTAAAAATAGTACGTAGTATACTGAATATATATGAAAAAGATACTAAAAAGTCTTTTGCCTAAAAGTTTTTTTAAAGAACAAGTTCCAAAAAGTGTTTTATTGAAGAAAACCTTTAGACAAAAGCAGCCCGCCCGTCTTTCTACTGAGCAGCAGTCACCAAAAGAGTCAAAGAAATAGTAGTTAGCGTACGGAAATTTTACCGGTACACAATATAGTAATTGATTCTGTGTTAGTATCTGAAACATAATATGGCTATCATACTTTCAGGTTCACTCGCACATGACTACATAATGACTTTTCCTGGAAAGTTTAAGGAACACATCCTGCCTGACAAGATACACATGCTGAATGTATCTTTTAATATTGCTACGCTTCAGAAGAATTTCGGAGGAACTGCTGGAAATATTGCATACACTGTTAAATTGTTGGGAGGAGATCCGGTTATTGTTTCTGCGCTTGGGAAAGACAACGAAGAATACATTGAACATCTACAAAAAAATGACATTACCATCAACGGTATTGGAGTATTTGAAGATGATTACACTCCTTCTGCTCACATCACTACTGACTTGGACGGTAATCAGATAACCTCATTTCATACGGGTGTTGGACTTTGTGCTATGAAAGTAGATTTATTTAAGGAGGAACCTAATCCACCACTGGTAATCATTTCACCTGCTCATCCTGAGGTAATGATGAAGCATGTACGTGAGTGCGCAGAAAAAAATATTCCGTTTGTATTTGATCCGGGGCAGGTAATTAGCGCACATACTCTAAGTAATATGCGAGAGGCAATTGAAAAGGCATTTTTCTTTATATCAAATGAGTACGAGTTTCACATGACCCTTGATAAAACAGGGTGGAGTAAAGAAGAACTCATTAGGAAGGTTGATGTGTTGATTACCACGCTTGGCGAAAAAGGTTCGGAGATTATTTCTGCTGAAGGGAAAATCAACGTCTTCGCTGCAGAGCCGAAGGAAGTTGTTGACCCAACAGGGGCAGGGGATGCATATCGATCAGGATTTTTCTACGCATACTCAAAGGGATTTTCTTTGAAAGAATGTGGAGAGATTGGGAGTATTGCAGGGGTGTATGGAGTAGAGCACTCTGGTGCACAGAATCATATGTTCACTATCGAAGAATTTAACAATAGGTTTACGAACACCTATGGGTATACTATAGGAATATGAATGGTGAATATACAATAGCAGATATAACATTAGCTGCGTTCGGGAGAAAGGAGATCGATATTGCAGAAGAAGAAATGCCAGGTCTCATGTCTTTACGAGAAAAGCATGGCAAAGAAAAACCACTTAAGGATGTAAGGATTACGGGGAGTTTGCATATGACAGTCCAAACAGGGGTATTAATTGAAACGCTCACCGAACTAGGAGCGAATGTTCGATGGGCAAGCTGTAATATTTTTTCTACACAAGATTCGGCTGCGGCAGCGATTGCTGAGACAGGTGTTCCGGTGTTTGCCTACAAAGGAGAAACGCTTGATGAGTATTGGGACTACACGCAACGAGCACTTGATTTTGGAGATGGTGTTGGACCACAGCTAATAGTGGATGATGGTAGTGACGCAACGATTTTAATACATATAGGAGTGAATATAGAAAAAGATCCCTCACTACTAGAGAAAGACTATAGTAATGAATCACCCGATGAGATTGCAATGATGAAGATGTTGAAGGTTGAATATGAAAAGAATCCAACTCGCTGGACGAAGGTTGCAGAAGGACTGAAGGGGATATCAGAGGAAACCACAACAGGAGTACACCGATTACTTATGATGAAAGAGAAAGGAGAATTACTCTTTCCTGCAATTAATGTAAATGATTCCGTAACCAAATCTAAATTTGATAATCTCTATGGATCACGAGAGTCATTAGCGGACGGAATTAAACGAGCGACTGATGTCATGATCGCCGGTAAGGTAGTTGTTGTGTGTGGATATGGAGACGTGGGCAAGGGGTCTGCTCAGTCAATGAGCGGTTTTGGTGCGCGTGTAATTGTTACTGAAATAGACCCAATATGTGCACTACAAGCTGCAATGGAAGGGTACGAAGTTGCCCCTATAGAAGACACACTTGGGGTGGCAGACATCTACATCACCACAACAGGGAATAAAGATATTATTCGTCTTGAACATATAGAGAAGATGAAGGATCAGGCGATTGTATGCAATATCGGACACTTTGATTCTGAGATTCAAGTTGCTGAACTAAATAACGCGGAAGGCGTTGAAAAATTAAATATCAAACCGCAAGTGGATCGCTACAAGTTCCAGAATGGAAATGAGATCTACCTTCTTGCAGAGGGAAGACTAGTAAACTTGGGTTGTGCAACCGGACATCCAAGTTTTGTAATGAGTACGAGTTTTACCAACCAAGTGCTGGCACAGATTGAACTATGGAAAAATAACTACGAAGTAGGTGTGTATACGCTTCCAAAAATTCTTGACGAAGAAGTTGCGCGGCTTCATCTTGATAAGATTGGAGTGAAGATGACGAAATTGACCAAAGATCAAGCTGATTACATTGGTGTTCCAGTGGATGGTCCATACAAACCGGATCATTATCGGTACTAATCTAAGAGCAACAACGCAAACATAATACCAATACCAACAAGTATTGAAAGCAATTGAATGAATGAGTCACGCATCTTTTTTCTTTTGTGTAGCTCTGGAACTAAATCAGATCCTGCAATGTAGAGAAACCCTCCAGCAGCAAACGCAGTCATTGCTGGAAGAATATTTTCAGCGGTGTTAAGTACAAATAAGGTAAGTATCGCACTGAGAATAGAAACTGAAGACGATAGGAAGTTAAATAAAATTGCTTTTGCTTTTGAGTATCCGGCGTGTAAGAGTAAGGCAAAGTCGCTAATTTCTTGAGGGATTTCGTGAAGCACAACAGCAATCGTGGTGACGATTCCAACTTCAATGCTAATCATGTAGCTCGCTGCAATGATCATACCGTCTATTGCGTTATGAATTCCGTCTGAGAAGATTACCATTGGTCCTATTGGATGGACACACGTATCGTGATCCTCTATGTGGGTGTCATGAGTGTGCTGCCATCTGAGGAATTTCTCAAGAGAAAAGAAAATCACAATTCCAAGGAGTACATAGAACGGCCCCTCTACCCTATTTAATTTACTGAAAGATTCTGGTATGAGGTGTATGAGCGCATCTCCAAAAAAAGCACCAACGGCGATTCCAATTAAGACAAACAGTATTTTATCTAGCAATTTTTTTTTAATAGACAGCGCAATAACTCCAACTAAAGAAGTGAGGCTAATGCCGAGTACACTTGCTATTGCATATATTTCAACCATTGTTTGTTGTAAATTTGTCTATTGCCATGCCGATTAGTGGTGCTAGTAGTATAGGGAGAAGGCCGATGTAAAGCAATGCATGTATAGGATAGTCTTCGTAGGGTACTTTTAATTCATTAACAATGTTTAGTATGAGTAATCCTCCAAGAAAAATGGGAATAATAAATTTAATTGATAAATCAAACCAAAGTCCTAGCTTCCAATCAGACACGTTGTTGATAAAGTTCTTTATTACATTTCCTTTATAGACCCATCCGATGATGATTGCTTCAAGCATTCCAATAGCGACGAGTCCGTAGCTGACAATAAAATGATCAACGATATCGAGGTAGTAGAGCCCTCCTTTGGTAGTAAAGATGATTCCGGAAAGTAAGCCAATAGAAGCAAGAATAAAGGTAATTTTTTTAGTACTTACAGCGGGGAATCGGTTGCGAATTGAAACTGACAATGCTTCTAGAAGCGAGAAGGCGCTGTCTATTGCAAGCATGAGGAGCATTCCAAAGAAAAGTACTGCAATGGTGGTATTGAATGCCGGCATGAGAGAGATTACTTCAGGGAATACGACAAAGAGGAGAGAAGGTCCTCCAGCAATGACATCTGGCACTGCGACTCCTTTCTGTAGGGCCATGTATCCAAGTGTTCCAAAAACAACAACTCCTGACATAATACTTATCGCAAAGTTACCGATAGCAACAAAAATGACGCTCTTAGTGATGTTTGTCGTCATTTTTTTCAATGATCCATATGCAATCATTACACCAGAAGCAAGGGAGAGGCTGAAAAATACTTGAGAGAATGCTGCAAGCCAGAGGTCTGGGTTTCCTAACATAGACCACTCTGGTATGAAGAATAACTCCAATCCTTCTGCTGATCCAGGGAGCGTTACGGCACGTATAATTAAGAGGAAAAGAATAACAAAAGGTATAGTTGCCGTCCAGACCACTACTTTGCTAACGCTCAGTACTCCTTTCCATACAGAGAAGTATACTAGTGCCCACGCAACAAGAAGCCCTACGAGTACTGGCAAGGAGATTCCGCCGACAGTACCCACACCATCTGATAACTGTAGTAGTTCTTTGAAGAAGAAGTCTCCAGTGTGTTCTCCCCACGCAAGAGTGAAAGAAGATGCAAAATAGTTAATGCCCCACGACACAACAACCATATAGTAGGCGAGTATCATAAAACCTAAGGTAAGTGCAGTCCACCCAAGATATTTCAAATTTCTTTTTATAGCTCCAAATGCATCTGCTGCACCTTTTTGCATCATTTGTCCGAGACCTACTTCCAAGAGGAGTAGAGGAATACCGATTACTAGGTTTGCAACAATGATTGCAAATACAAACGCACCGCCACCGTGTTCATACGCAAGAAAGGGGAAACGCCAGAGGTTTCCAAGGCCCGCAGCAGATCCAATGGCTGCAAGTATGAATACCCATTGATTCGGCCAGTGGTGTTTGTTTGACATGCTCTCATTATATAGGTGTATTGTGTTAAAGTGCAATAGTTTCTTGAACTAATCTTTGACGAATCTTAAACTTCTATTTGATATGGACTTTCTACTCTTAGCTTATTTTAAATTCAACAAATTAGCACCAAACTACCACATGGGTGTATTATAAATATTATGAAATATGTTCTAATTATTGTGGTTTTTCTCATAGGAGTAGCAGGAATTTTTGTCTTCTCCTTTGTAAACGATCAATTCCAGTTGCCAGAAGGAGAAACAGTACTAGTAGAAGATGATACAATACAAGTAATGACTGATAGAGAAATATCAGAAACAGATGGAGTAAAACATTCTATACCATTGAATGAAATTCTTTCGGGAGGACCAGGAAAAGATGGGATTCCATCAATCGACGAGCCAAAATTTATTGATATTGTAGAAGCGGATGAGTTTCTGAAAGATAACGATGTGGGACTTGCTATCTCATACAAAGGAGAAAATAGATTTTACCCATACCAAGTACTTGTATGGCACGAGATTGTAAATGACATCATTGCGGATGATCCTGTATTAGTTACGTACTGCCCACTTTGTCAGACAGGAATTGCGTTTAGTAGAGAAGTGGAGTTCGGTGTATCTGGAAAGCTCTGGCAATCAAACTTACTAATGTACGATCGATCATCAGAAGAAGAATCTCTCTGGTCACAAATTTTAGGGGAAGCGGTACTCGGTCCAAAGACAGGAACTAAACTAGATATTGTTTCATCCAACACTGTTTTATATGGTGATTGGAAGAAGAAAAATCCGAGCACTGTAGTTCTCTCAAAAGATACTGGTGCCACAAGACCTTACGGCACTGATCCATATGAGGGGTACTACACAAGTGACAATGTGTCCTTCGGTGCAACGTTCAATGACGACCGGCTACACCCAAAAGGTTTTGTCTTTGGAATAGAAGTGGGTGGGAGATATAAGGCGTATCACAGCGATGCTTTGAAAGTCGGCGAAACAACAGATACTTTTTCTGAGGAGGTAATTACAATACAAAAGAGCGACATAGGTGAGGTCGCTATGTATATTGGTGAAAATCAATTACAATACATAAGTGGATTCTGGTTTTCTTGGCTAGCAGTTCACCCTGAGACGGAATTATATAAATAATAAAGTAGATATAATGGAAAAATATGGAATGCCTATAGCAGTACTATTAGCTGGAGTGTTAATCGCCGGTTCGGTGCTCTATACAAAAGATGGAAACGTACATGCTCCGACAGACTTTGGTAATAATAATTCAGGAGTAGCAGAAAATGTACGAGCAGTAAGTGAAGATGATCACATACTAGGAGACGTACATGCTCCTGTTTCAATTATTGAATACTCTGATTTTGAATGTCCGTTCTGCACACGTCTACATCCTACACTTGCACGAATCGTAGAAGATTTCCCAAATGATGTTAAATGGGTATATCGACATTTTCCATTAACATCAATTCATGCTGAAGCAGAGCCTGCAGCTCTTGCTGCAGAGTGTGTTGCAGACTTAGGAGGAAATGATGCGTTCTGGAGCTTCGCCGATGAAGTGTTTGCAGCGGGGCCACTTGGAAATAATGTGTACGTTAGTATTGCAAACAAACTTGGAATAAAAGAGTCTGATTTTTCTAGGTGTCTTTCATCAAGAAAGTTTGAAGCGAGAGTTACAGCAGACGCACAAAACGCAGTTGATTCAGGAGGAAGGGGAACTCCATACGTTATTGTAATAAACGAAGCAGGAAAAGTGTTTCCATTCAGTGGAGAGCTTCCATACGCAAACGTGAGAGCAATTGTGCAAGTAGCAATAAATGAAAATGAATAAGGTACTCGTAATTATACTAATTTTACTTTTTGCTATAGGCGGGTACTTTGTTGTTACCTCACAAACAGTAACAAATGATTTGGCGCCAAATTTCTCGCTAGTAAACTATAGTGGCGAAGTAATTTCTTCAAGTGATTTCTCTGGAAAGATTCAAGTGGTGAATGTGTGGGCTGCATGGTGTCCTTTCTGTGTGAAGGAGTTACCAGATTTTGCAAAGCTACAAGAAGCCTTTCCTGAGATTGTGGTGATTGGAATAAACAGGGGAGAGAAAGAAGAAACTGCAAAAGAGTATATTACGGATCTCGGTGTATCTGAGAGAATGACCTTTTTAGCAGATGAGAATTCTTCGTACTATAAGTCAATTGGTGGTTTTTCAATGCCCGAGACGCTCTTTGTCGATGAGAATGGCGTCATTTTCCTACATAAGAGAGGACCACTAACCTTTGAAGAAATGAAGGAAATTATTAATCAAATGAAATAATGGAGATCGGATTTGCAATATCTGCCTTTGTTGCAGGAGTTATAACTTTTTTAGCACCCTGTACATTACCCTTGGTACCAGCGTACCTCGGCTTTATTAGTGGGGTGTCTGCTGATGATTTGAAGGATAAAAAGAAAGCACGAGGCGCTCGAAAGAAAATTATTTTAAATAGCTTTGCGTTTGTCATCGGTTTCTCAATTGTCTTCATAATCTTTGGAACACTTGCAGGGTTCTTAGGGCAAGGTTTGGTGGCATACCAATCAATTCTTACAAGAGTAGGCGGGGTGTTCATAATTGTATTTGGACTTGTGATGTTAGGAATCTTCAAGATTCCAGCGTTACAGATAGAGCGAAAAATAAAACTACCTGCTTTTGTTAAAGTAGGAACCACTTCCAGCTCTATGATCATCGGAGTGATTTTTGCACTTGGCTGGACGCCATGTGTTGGTCCTATCTTAGGCTCAATTCTTCTTCTTGCATCAACGTCGAGCACTGCACTGCAAGGAGCCTTTTTGTTAGCGGTATTTTCAGCAGGGCTCGCGGTTCCATTTATTGCAATTGCATTTCTATTTTCTAGTGCTACCAAGTATATTGGTGCAGTTACGAAATATTTTGTCTGGGTATCAGCCATTGGCGGAATCTTCTTGATTTTACTTGGAATTTTACTTTTAACAGATAATTTTAATTTGTTAGTGCAATACGGATTCCAAATATTTAGAGTGTTTGAATACGACGCTATTTTAGATTTGCTCTAAAGGGGTGGTGTAATTAAACACGTTAACAACGTACTATAACTATATGGAAAATAATCCACACTTAATGCATAGCAGATCGTTTCAGAAATTTGTGACGATTTCTGTCGCGCTCTTTTCGTTGTTCCTACTCGTAATCACTGTTTCAGCAATGAAAGAGTATCGCTTCATTGGAGCAGGAACTACGGCAACAAACACTATCAGTGTTTCTGGTGAAGGAGAGGTATTTGTGGTCCCTGATATCGCCACATTTTCTTTTTTAGTAATTGAAGAGAAGAAAACAGCAAAAAAAGCACAGGATAGTGCAACAAAGAAAATTAATGATGCCCTTAGTTTCTTGAGAGGCGACGGGATTGAGGACAAAGATATTAAAACGACATCATATAATGTATATCCTCGATACAATTACATTCCTTGTACTGAGTTTAGCTGCCCAGTCGACAACAGAGAGCTTGTTGGTTTTGAAGTACGACAGAGTATTGAGGTAAAAGTACGTGATATTGCAAAAGCGGGGGATCTGCTTGTGGGAATTGGAGATGTTGGTATTAGTCAAATCAGTGGTCTTGCCTTCACTAACGAAGATGAGGATATTCTTGTACGAGATGCTCGAGGCCTTGCCATTCTAGATGCAAAAGCAAAAGCAAAAGAACTCGCACGAGATTTAGGAGTACGGGTGGTGAGGATTGTTGGATTTTCTGAACGAGGAGAATCTCCACGATATTATGATTTTAAGGCAGTAGTATACAGCGAAGAAGCAGATGACAGTATCGCCCCTGAAATACCTACCGGAGAGAATAAAATCACCTCATTCGTTACGATTACCTATGAAATTCGCTAATTGACATATTTCCTATGGGGTGTAGTATATAGATACACCCCAACGGAGGGGTTTTTTAGTAAGCATAACCTTAGGTCATGAGTAAACTTGGAAATTATCTTAAAGAAACAAAGACTGAGTTAAAGCATGTAAGCTGGCCAACTCAGGCACAAACCACTACTTTTACGGTGTTGGTGATTTTAATATCACTATTTGTTGCATTTTTGCTAGGATTTTTTGATTTCCTATTTACGCAGATACTAGATAACTTTGTATTGTAATATGTCAAAGCAAATTGTAGACAAAGAGCCAAAGTGGTATGCAATACATACCTACGCAGGATACGAGAATGCGGTCCTCCGGAACCTAAAGCAACGTATTGAATCTCTTGGTATGAAAGATAAAATCTTTGATGTGATTGTACCTACTGAAAAGAAAATTAGAATCAAGGGAGGAAAGAGGGTAGAAGAGGACGAAAAGATTTATCCAGGATACCTTCTGGTAAAAATGGTCGTTGATGATGACTCTTGGTACATTGTTCGAAACACTCCGAGAGTTACCGGATTCGTTGGTTCTGGAGTTAATCCAGTACCACTTGAACAGATAGAAGTAGACGAATTGTTTGAAAGAATGAACAGTAGTACTGTGAAGCACAAGATTGATCTTACTACAGGAGACCCGGTACTCGTGGTAGACGGACCGTTTAAGGACCTTGAAGGAAAGATTGGAGAGATAGATGATGAGAGAGGAAAGATTAAAGTGCTTGTTCCTATGTTTGGACGAGACACTCCGGTTGAATTAGACTTCTTGCAGGTAAAGAAAATATAAGTAAAATAGTATCACTATGGCAAAAAAAATAGAAAGAACATTAAAACTTCAAATTCCAGCAGGGAAGGCAAACCCAGCTCCACCAGTGGGTCCCGCTTTGGGGCAGGTAGGAGTTAATATTGGTGAATTCGTTAATCAATTTAACGAGGCAACTAAAGAAATGATGGGAGATATCATCCCTGTGATCATTAGTGTGTATGATGATCGAAGTTTCGATTTTATTCTAAAGAAACCACCAGCATCAAGAATGCTTCTAAAAGCGCTTGGTAAACCAAAAGGATCTGGAAAGAATCTAGTAAGTAAGGTAGGAAGCATCACTGATGCACAGCTTGGTGAAGTTGCAACAGCCAAAATGGATGACTTAAATACAAGCGATATTGAACAAGCAAAGAAAGTTATGGCAGGAACAGCTCGTTCAATGGGGATTGAAATTAAAGGATAAGATGATCTCTCTTCGGAGGACTAAAAATTATCCAAGAGGGTTGTTTTCCCTTTCAAAGTTAACCCAAGAATAGTTGATTCCTTCAAACACTCGGTTTTCCACGTGTGTTTTTTTAGTAAACGCACTATAGTCTGGGAAAAAAGTATCTCCTTCTTTCTTGTCATCAATTAAAGTGAGGTAAAGCTTATCGGCATAAGGAAGGGCAAGCGCGTAGATTTGTCCACCACCGATGACAAATATTTCTTCGTTCTCCGCTTTCTCAAATGCCTCTTCTAAAGAGTGAACCACAATAGTCCCTGGAGCCTCATAATCACTATCTTTGGTAAGAACAATATTTGTTCTGTTAGGAAGCGGTTTTCCGATAGATTCATAGGTTTTACTTCCCATAATGATGGGATGTCCCGTGGTGAGCTCTTTGAAGCGCTTTAGATCGTCGGGGATTCTCCAAAGAAGCTCGTTGTCTTTACCGAGGACTCTATTTTTTCCTAGTGCTGCGATTATGCTTATCATGTTTAATATCTCTATCATTATATAGTCTTGGAAGCATCATCTCTGGTTTCCAATCTTTCTTCAGTTTCTTAATATCAGTGCATGATTGATACTTACCTGTTTTTGTATAGTCTTTTTTCAAAATCTCTCCCGTCTCAAAGAATATAATTTGTGCGATTCTTCTTCCTGGCACAAGAGGAATGATGTAGTTACGTGAATTGTTGGTAATTTCCATAGTCCACCTGTTGGTGTATCCAACGTCTCCCCATCCAGCGCACTTACATACCTCGATAAAGTTTCTTCCAAGAGAAGATCGAGCTTTCATCATAGTAGTTACGGAATTTATTCCTCCTATAAATTCATTGGTATGTGCAAGGATTGTTTCTCCTGGTTCGAGTAAGATTATTAAATCATTAGGGTCAATTCCGTTGTAGTCAAAGTTGAGGTGTTTGAATACCTTTGATGCCTTTTCAGCTTTCTTGGGGGTGGTACCCCATACTCTGTCAGTGTGTGCTTTATCATATACATTATAGATGTTCTGTAGATTACTCGTTCCGCCTTCTCTGAAGTACCACTGACCAAGCGTTACGTCGTAGCTTGATGTTGAAAGATTGTCCTTGTTAAACGGCTCAATAAGTACTGTTCCATCTTTCATGTGTTCTAGAATTTTTTTATCTGATAGTGCCATATTAAACAATCATTGTAGCTTTAATACTTGGATGGTGTTCATAATTTTCCAACTTAATATCGTTCATCGTGAATGAATCGATGTCCAAAACTCCCTTATTTAACCACAGAGTTGGCAGTTTCATGGGCTCTCTGGTTAACTGCTCTTTTACTGCATCAAAATGTTCGTGATAGATATGTGCATCGTTTAGCGTGAGCACACATTCATGTGGTTCAAGTTCTGTCACTTGGGCAATCATATGAAGGAGAAGAGCGTAGGACGCAATGTTAAACGGTACTCCTAAGAACATGTCACAACTTCTCTGTGTCATGTGAAGCGAAAGCTTTCCGTCGGCAACAAAGAATTGGAAGAACATATGACAAGGGGGAAGAGCCATTTGATCCAACTCTCCTGGATTCCATGCGCTCACAATTAATCTCCGATCTCCTGGTGTCTTTTTTATTTTCTCAATTACTTCAGCTAATTGGTCTACCACTTTTCCGTTTGGACCTTGCCAGTTTCTCCACTGCACTCCGTATATCCTTCCGAGGTCACCAGGGAAGGTAGCTTTTGGTTTCCAGTAATCTGATTCTGCGTTAGCGGTCCAGATACTTTTTTCACTTCCGTTTAATTCCTTCAGTCTGTTGTCATCATTACTTCCTTCGATAAACCAAAGAAGTTCACTCTTCACTGCCTTGAACGCAAGCGTTTTTGTGGTGACAGCGGGGAAGCCGTCATTTATGTTAAATCTAAGTTGTATTGCAAACAATGCACGAGTAGAACCATTCCTCCCTACTCGGTCGATTCCTTCATTCATTATCTTTTCCAGAATTTCCTTGTATTGCTTCATAGTCTGATATAATGAAGTATATCATCTTGGTGAAATTTTTATTATCTATACAAATTCTATATATATGGCAAAAAGAGGGAAATTCATTGTTTTTGAAGGAGGAGAAGGGTCAGGAAAGGATACACAGATTGATTTTGCAAAGCAGGATTTTCCAGACTTTGTATTTACTCGTGAGCCAGGAGGAACAAAAATAGGTGAGGAGATACGAGCCCTCTTGTTGAGTAAAGATTCAGACTCTATGACCGTGAAGACGGAGTTACTGCTTTTTTTGGCGGCACGTGCTCAGCTTTTGGAAGAAGTTATTGTTCCTGCGTTGAACGAAGGCAAGACAGTTGTTTCAAACAGGTTCGGACTCTCTACGATCGCGTATCAAATATATGGGAGAGAACGACCTGAGTACCTAGATTTTTTGAAGAAGATAAGTGATTTTGTGGTTGGAGATTATACACCTGATCTATATATTCTGTTAAACGTCGACTCTGAAGTTGGACTCAAAAGAGTTTCAAATAGAGCAGATGAAAATACACGGTTTGATGATGAGAAATTAGATTTTCACAGAAGGACGAAGGAAGGGTACCTACAACATGTGGGTGATTTAGGGAGTCATGTGGTACTAGACGCAAATCAATCAATTAAAGAAATTAGACAAAGCATACATGAAGTACTAAAATCAATATAATAGAATATTACAGGTAAATGAATTACATACAACAACAAGACAAAGAAATATATGACGCGATTATGGGGGAAGAGAAGCGAGAACGAGAGGGGTTAGAGTTGATTCCGTCAGAGAATTATGTGTCTCGTGCGGTAATGGAAGCGAATGGTTCTGTGCTTACCAATAAGTATTCAGAAGGGTATCCTGGAAAGCGATACTACGGTGGGCAGGAATATACCGATGTAGTAGAGACACTTGCAATTGAACGGGTAAAAGAGTTGTTTACTTGTGACTATGCAAATGTACAACCGCATTCAGGTGCTCCTGCAAACTTGGCAGCGTACTTTGCACTTTTGGAACCTGGAGACACGGTGCTTGGAATGGATCTTTCACATGGTGGACACCTTACCCACGGACATCCTGTAACGTCAGTAACAAAGATTTTTAACTTTGTTCGGTACAAGATGAAAGACACCGAGACAGGAGAGATTGATTACGACGAGATGCTTGAGGTGGCAAAGCGAGAAAAGCCAAAAGTAATTCTTGCGGGATTTTCTGCATACTCACGAGAGCTTGATTACAAAAAATTTGTAGCTATTGCAAAAGAAGTTGGTGCAATTACAGTTGCTGATATGGCACATATTGCAGGCTTGATTGCAGGAAAAGCATTACGTAACCCATTTGATGACGGCTTTGATGTTATTACGAGTACAACGCATAAAACACTGCGTGGTCCACGAGGAGGAATTATTCTTGTTAATAATGATAAAAAAATTATTAAGAAGATTAACAAGACGGTGTTTCCAGGACTTCAGGGAGGTCCTCATATGAACAATATCGCAGCGAAGGCAGTGTGTTTCAAAGAAGCATTAAATCCAGCGTTCCAAACGTACGCACGTCAGATATTAAAAAATGCAAAGGCAATGGAGAGTGTGATGAATGAGCGGGGTATACGAATGCTTGGCGGAGGAACATCAAACCACTTAATTTTAGCGGATGTGTTCGGTTCCCTAGGTGTTACTGGGGACGAAGCACAGAATGTACTCGATGAAGTAGGAATTACCTTGAACAAAAATGTAATTGCCGATGATCCACGAACTCCAATGGATCCTTCAGGGATTCGGTTTGGTAGTCCTGCAATTACTACTCGGGGATTCAACGAAGCAGATTCGAAACGTGTCGCTCACTTAATGATTGATACGTTGGAGAATAAAGATGATGAAGCTCGGAAGAAGGAAATCAAAGAGTCTATAGTTGAATTGTGTAAAAAACTTCCCGTTCCGAAGAATTTTATATGAACATAGAAGAAATCATTAGAGAGAACATTACCGTAGCACTTCCTCAGGGAGATGAAGTTCGTTTGGAGCACCCTACTGATTTACGTTACGGTGACTATTCAACAAATGTTGCGATGGTGTTAGGGAAGAAATTAGGCAAAAATCCAAAGGAAGTAGCTGAAGAAATTATTTCTCGTCTTACGGAAGAGAAGTATATAGAGAAGGTAGAACTTGCTGGTCCAGGATTTATTAACTTCTATCTTTCCAGAGAGTTTTTTACCGATTCTATTAAAGAGATACTACAAGCAAACAAGTGGGGGAGTAATGATTCTCTCTCTGGTAAAAAGATAATGGTGGAATATACCGATCCAAATACATTTAAAGTTTTCCATATTGGACATTTGATGACTAATATAATTGGTGAGTCAGTTTCAAGACTTGTTGAATATGCTGGAGGCGATATATATCGGGCAAACTATCAGGGAGATATTGGACTTCATATTGCGAAAGCTGTCTGGGCAATTCAACAAGGAGGCTTTGATTTAGAAGACGCTGCCTCATTGGGAAAAGCGTATACATATGGAAATGAGCAGTATGAGAATAATGCAGAAGCGAAAGTTGCAATTGTGGAGGTCAACAGGAAGCTATACGCAGAAGACGAGAGTGTAATGGGTATCTATACCAAAGGACGACAGACTTCCCTTGATCATTTTGAGGAGCTGTATACAATACTAGGAACAAAATTTGACCACTATTTCTTTGAGAGTGCGACATGGAAGAAGGGGAAAGCATTAGTAGAAGAAGGCTTAGAAAAGGGAGTCTTTGAGGAAAGTAATGGTGCCATTGTTTTCAAGGGAGAGAAGTATGGATTACACACGAGAGTGTTCCTTACAAGCGAGGGGGTTACGCCGTATGAAGCAAAAGATCTTGGGCTGGTTATTGTAAAAGATGAAGTATATCCACATGATCTATCAATATATGTAACTGCAATGGAGCAATCTGATTATTTTGACGTTGTGTTCAAAGCAGCAACAATACTACGTCCGGCGTTTGAAGGAAAACTAAAACATATTAGTCATGGAATGATGACGGGACCAGGAGGCAAAAAGATGTCTTCGAGAGATGGCACGAGTATTACAGGGGAGTCTTTGATTACTGATGTAAAAGAAGCGGTTGCAAAAAGAAACGATGATGAAAAGATTATTAATCAAGTTGCTGTTGCTGCGATTAAGTACACCATATTAAAACAATCTTCAGGAAAGAACATTGTGTTTGATTTAGATCAAGCACTTTCGTTTGAGGGGAACTCCGGTCCATACCTGCAGTATTCTCATACGAGAGCACAATCAGTACTTTCAAAGAGTGATATGGAAATTGCTAGTATTCCAGATACTGTTCATGAATTAGAAAGATTACTCTACAGGTTTCCAGAAGTTGTGCACCGTGCAAGTGATCATTACGAACCACACTACATTACGACGTATCTCACCGAGCTTGCAGGAGCGTTTAATAACTTCTATACAACTGAACGGATTATTGATTCTGAGGAGGAGGGGTACAAATTGGCGTTAACAAAAGCGTTTCAGATTACGATGCAGAATGGTTTATGGATTTTGGGCATTGAGACGCCGGAGAGGATGTAGATTCATACTCCAAATATTCTCTGGGTTTGTCTGTGATAAAGAAACAAATCCCTTTGAAAGAGGGATTTTTAGTTTATAATCAAACAACATGAAAGAAAAAAAGAGTAAGACAGCTGAGGCTGAAGAAAAGGTACTAAAATTCTGGAAAGAGAATAAGATTTTTGAGAAGACGTTGGAGAAAAATGCTCCAAATGGTGAATATACATTTCATGATGGACCTCCATTTGCCACCGGAACTCCTCATTATGGACACTTGGTTGCTAGTGCACTAAAGGACGCAATTCCACGGTATAAGACAATGAATGGATATCGAGTTAGGCGACAATGGGGATGGGATTGTCACGGACTTCCTATTGAAAATATTGTTGAAAAGGAGCTGGGTATAAAAAGTAAGAAAGAGATCGAAAAGATGGGAGTTGAAAAATTTAATACTGCTTGTCGTGACAAAATTTTTACCTATGTCGATGTGTGGAATAAATTTATTCCTCGATTTGGAAGGTGGGTGGATATGGATAGTCCATACAAAACCATGGATACCTCATATATGGAATCAGAGTGGTGGGCCTTTAAACAATTGTATGACAAGGGATTAATCTACGAAGACTATCGATCGATGCACATCTGTCCTCGTTGTGAGACAACGCTTGCCCAGTCTGAAGTTGCAGAAGGATATGAGACGATTAAAGATTTAGCAGTGACGGTTCTATTTCCACTAAAGGATGAAGAGAACACATCGGCACTTGCTTGGACAACAACACCGTGGACGCTTCCTGGGAATGTTGCTTTGGCAGTGGGGGAAGATATTGATTACGTTACTATAGAAAAGAAAGATGAAGGGAAAGGCAATATGGTGCGCTTTATTCTTGCTAAAGAAGCGCTTGAAAGAACTTTTGGAGACGATGAATACACTGTTGTTTCAGAGATGAAAGGCCACGAGCTTGTAGGAAAAGAATATGTACCACCATTTGATTCTTATCTACACGATGAGAAACTAAAAAACAGAGAGAATGCGTGGAAAATATATACTGCAGATTTTATTACAACAGAGACTGGTACTGGTATAGCACACGAAGCTCCTGCATTTGGAGAAGACGATATGTTACTTGCTCAAGAAGTTGGATTACCAATGATACAGCATCTTGGTATGGACGGAATCATTAAACCTGAAGTTACAGAACTTGCAGGACTTTCAGTGAAGCCGATTGAAAACCATCAATCAACTGATATCGAGGTAGTTAAATATCTTGCTGGGAAAGGAATTCTTTTCTCAAAAGAAAAATATGAGCACTCATACCCGCACTGCTGGAGATGTCATACACCTCTGATTAACTACGCTACAAGCTCTTGGTTTGTGGGAGTGGAGAAAGTAAAAGAGGACTTGCTCGTTCAAGCAAAAGGAATAAATTGGTCTCCTGCTTATATAAAAAACGGACGTTGGCATAATTGGCTAGAAGGTGCACGTGACTGGTCAATTTCACGACAGCGATTTTGGGCAAATACCATACCTGTTTGGAGATGTACGGAGTGTGGTAAAGAAAGAGTTTTTGGAAGTATTAAAGAACTTGAAGAGGCGAGTAGTGAAAAAATTACTGATCTGCACAGAGAACATGTTGATCATATAGAAATACCTTGTGATTGTGGAGGTGTAATGAATCGGGTTCCTGACGTGTTAGATACGTGGTTTGATTCAGGATCAGTTCCATACGCACAACACCATTACCCGTTTGAATCAAAAGAAGAAACAGAAGCAAAGATACCGTCTGACTTTATTGCTGAAGGATTAGATCAGGTTACTAAGTGGTTTTATTACCAGCATGTGTTGTCCACTGCTCTTTTTGGGAAGGCGGCTTTCAAAAATGTTGTGGTGAACGGTATGGTTATGGCAGAAGATGGAAAGAAGATGAGTAAAAGTTTAAAGAATTTTCCTGACCCAGTGCATGTGATTAACACATACGGTGCAGACGCAATACGTCTATACTTACTTTCTTCTCCGGTGATTCGTGCTGAAGATTTTCGATTTACCGAGGATGGTGTTGATTCAATTAGTAAAAAGGTGTTGGTACGTCTTAGAAATATTTTATCTTTCTATGAACTATATTCAGACGGGAGTGAGGAATTAAAAGATTCTTCAGATAACGTTCTTGATAAATGGATTTTTGGAAGACTGCAGGAAGTTATTGCTGAAATAACAAAAGGCATGGAGACGTATGAACTTGATAAAGCAACACGACCATTCTTTGATTTTGTTGACGATTTTTCAACGTGGTATATTCGACGTTCTCGAGATCGATACAAAGGGGAAGATGGGGCAGACAAAAAGAAAGCACTTGAGACAACGCGTTACATCCTTCTAGAGTTATCAAAGGTAATTGCTCCGTTCATGCCATTCATTGCAGAAGAACTATATCAAAAAATGAAGGGAGAAAAGGAGAGTGTGCATTTGGAAGAATGGCCAACCACCAAAGAAGCTGATAAAGATGTTTTGAAAAACATGGAAAGTGTACGGTTTACCGTATCACGTGCACTAGAAATGCGGTCAGAGTCAGGAATTAAAGTACGACAGCCCTTGCAAAAACTAACCGTGAATTCTGATTTACATGATGAGTACTTGGATTTAATCAAAGACGAAGTTAATGTAAAAAAAGTAGTAACAGGAGAAAAGCTAATATTAGACACCAATTTGACTCCAGAGTTGAAAGAAGAAGGATTAATGAGAGAACTCCTTCGGTTTGTTCAACAAGAAAGGAAAAAAGCATGCCTCACTCCAGATGATTACGCAATTTTAACCATAAATAATTTCCAGGAACTAGTTGAAAAATTTGAAGATACGATAAAGAAAACAGCACTCCTCAAGGAAATTGTGTACGGAGAAAGTGACGGAACAACAGTAAAAATTGATGGCGAGAAAGTGATTATTTCAATTACTACATAATGACCCACATTAACTATCAGACCGAAGGTATTGTTCTCCATGGAGTGGACACCAGAGAATCTGATAAATATATACATTTGCTAACGGAAGAGTTCGGTTTAATTCATGCGGTTGCACGAGGGGTCAGAAAAGAAACTTCAAAATTACGTTATTCACTGCAACTTCTATCTAGGGCAAATATTTCTCTTGTTCAAGGGAGAGAGGTCTGGAGAATTGTGGGAGCAGAAGGAATAGAAAGTTTCTATACAAATTGTAATTCCGAACAATTTAGTTTGTTGCAAAAAATTACTGTACTGATTCGTAGATTGATACAAGGTGAAGAGAGGAATAAGGAGTTGTATGATTCAGTAATTTCAGGCTTTCTCTTTATTACGAAGTCTGATTTATCAGAAGAGGAATTACAAAGTGCTGAGTATTTAATTGTGCTTCGCATTCTGTATTCCCTTGGCTATATTTCAGGAAAGGATTCAATTAAGCAATATTTAGATACTGCTTCAATAGATAGAATGCTTCTTGAAGGTATGGAAAGCCAAAAGAAGGGCATTCTTTCGGTGATCAACGCATCGCTCAAAGAAACACAGCTATAGCTGTGTTATACTTTCATATATGTCAAAAGACGACAGCGGTATTGGTAAATTACGTCGAGAACTATACTCCAGAAAAGGGGTAAATGGTACTATTCAAAGAAGGAAACTTGAAAAGCAGCATTTTGATGCTGAAAGAGGCTGGAAACATGAAGAAACTAAAGGCCCTGTAAGAAGAAAGAAGAAGCCCTCTGCTCTTACCATTCTGTTTATTTCGTCTGTCTTATTTTTCATAGGAGCAGTACTTGTTTCTCTTTTTGTATTTTTCCAGGATTCGAACGTTGTTTCTGCTGAAAATATTGATGTGGAAGTTAGCGGTCCTATTGCAATTCCAGGAGGGGAAGAACTAGTCCTGCAAATTGCAGTGGTGAATAGAAATCCAGTAGCCATACAGTTTGCCGATTTAATTATTGAGTATCCGAGTGGTACTCGGTCTGCAAGTGACTTAAATATTGAACTACCACGCATTAGAGAGTCACTCGGAACAATTGAACCAGGAAAACGTGTAGAGTTTTCTACGAGGTCGGTGTTGTTTGGGGAAGAGAATAGTGTCAAGGAAATTGCAATCACTATTGAATATAGAATACAGGATTCAAATGCTATCTTCTTCAAGGAAGATAAACATGAAGTATTGCTGAGTTCCTCACCACTTTCGCTAGTTGTTGATACGCTTAAGGAGATTGTATCAGGTCAAGAAATGGAATTTGATATTGCGATTGTTTCAAATTCAACAACTGTAATGGAAGATGTGTTGCTTCAGGTGGAATATCCGTTTGGATTTGAGTTTGTAAGTGCTAGTCCGGAACCAGCCTATGACGATGTGGTGTGGAGGTTAGGTGACCTGTCTCCAGGGCAAGAAAGACATATAACACTACGTGGAATTATGATAGGGCAAGACATGGAAGAGCGGGTGTTTAAATTCTCCTCGGGCATACAGAGTGACCGAAATGAGCGGGAAATAAGTGCGGCATTCAGTACGCTAGCGGTGCCCATTACGATAGAACGCCCATTTATTACGCTTGATGTTGCATTGAATGGGGACACGTCAGCAGAGTATGTTGCAAACCGTGGTAGAGAGATCCGTGCAGATATCACCTGGGTAAATAATCTACCGACGAAAGTCACCGACGCGGTTATTGTCCTTACGTTGTTTGGGGATATTTTAGATAAGTCATCGGTGAAAGTTAAAGACGGTTTCTATCGTTCAGTCGATAATACTATTGTGTGGAGTAAGGAAACGGAAAACAGGTTAGCTTCTATTGAATCAGGAGAGCGAGGTACGGTTAGCTTTACCTTTATGCCACTTGATTTATTTGCGGGTACCTCTTTCAGAAATTCAGAGATTGCACTTGATGCAAGTGTACAAGGAAGAAGGTTGAGTGAGCGTAATGTATCTGAACGCGTAGAGTCAACAATTTCAAGAAATATTCAAGTAGCAACTGATCTTCAGTTGTCTTCTCGTTCGGTATTCTATACTGGGCCATTCATTAACTCAGGAAGTTTGCCACCGCGTGCTGAGAAGGAGACCACTTACACAATTATTTGGACGCTCACTAATTCATCAAGTGATGTGTCTAATGCAACGGTAGTAGCTTCGATTCCTTCCTACGTGCGATGGCTTGGTAGGGTGAGTCCAAGTATTGAAGACGTCACCTTTAATGAAGTTGGCGGCATGATTGAGTGGAATGTTGATTTTTTGCCTGCTGGAACAGGCTACGCTATAGCTCCACGGGAGGTTGCATTTCAAGTAGCACTACTTCCTAGTGTGAGCCAGATTGGTTTTCACCCCGTTTTGGTAAATGAGCAAACTGTGAGAGGATTAGACAGGTTCACTGATACAACGGTAAGCGGCCAGAAGCGGTCACTTACTACAGATATATCAACTGACTCAAACACAACGTTTAAAGATTATACAGTAGTTGAATAGCATGGAAAAAATAATATCATTGGCTAAAAGAAGAGGTTTTGTATATCAGGGATCTGAAATATACGGTGGAATGGCTGGAGTGTATGACTATGGACCCTATGGTACTGAATTAGCAAACAACATTAAGAAAGAATGGTGGAAGGCGATGGTTCAGGAACACGAAAACATTGTTGGGTTGGACTCAAGTATATTTATGAACTCAAAGGTGTGGGAAGCCTCAGGGCACGTCAGCAGTCTCTCTGATCCTTTGGTGGAGTGTAAAGTATGCCATACGAGAAGTCGAGCTGACCATCTTCTCGAAGCGGTTAGTGTATTTGCAGATGAGAAAATGACGGAAGAAGAGATCGATGCACTCATGAAAGAAAATGCTGACAAGGTTGTATGTCCAACGTGCGGGCAGAAAAAATTTACTGATGTAAAAAACTTTAATCTGTTGGTTAAGTCAAACCTCGGTAACTTCACGGGAGATTGGGACAAGGAACCAACGTATTTACGGGGAGAGACCGCTCAAGGAATTTACGTAAACTTCAAAAATGTTTTAGATTCTACCAGAGTGAAAATACCTTTTGGTATTGCTCAAATTGGTAAGGCATTTAGAAACGAAATTACCGCGCGACAGTTTATTTTTAGAAAAAGAGAGTTTGAACAGATGGAATTGCAAATGTTTGTGCACCCAGATGATGCAATGAACGTGTACGATGAATGGAAAGAAAGAAGGTGGAATTTCTACAAAGACTTAGGATTTTCTGAAGATACTATGAGGTGGAAGAAACATGAAGTGTTGGCGTTCTATGCCAAAGAAGCCTACGACATTGAGTACAATTTCTCGATCGGGTTCAAAGAACTTGAAGGAGTTCATGCGCGAGGAGATCATGATTTGTCGCAGCATACAAAACATTCAGGTACTGATCTGTCGTATCTGAACCCAGTAACGGGAGAGAAGTATATACCGCATGTTGTAGAGACCTCTGTAGGAGTTGATCGACTGTTCCTTGCGGTACTTTCTGAAAGCTACACCGAAGAAACTATGGAAGACGGAAGTGAACGTGTAGTGCTAAAGATTTCAAAGAAGTTGGCGCCCATTAAAGTTGCGGTGTTCCCGCTCCTAAAAAATAAGCCAGACTTGGTAGAAAAGGCGAGGGAAGTATTTATGTCGTTACGTAAAGAATTGATGTGTGAGTTTGATGACAATGGAAATATCGGAAAACGGTATAGAAGACAGGATGAAATTGGTACTCCGTACTGTGTGACTATTGATTTTGACACGTTAGAAGATGGTACGGTGACCGTTAGAAATAGGGATACTGCTAAGCAGGAGCGGGTCCCTATAGAAGACTTATTGTCGTACATGGAAATGTAATATAGTATTGTAGTACATGGCAAATAAAGACGTAGTAATTCGTATTAGTACAGGTTCAATAATGAAGGTAATTTTGCTGGTTCTTTTGGTTATACTTCTGTTTTTCCTCCGAGACTTAGTGTTGGTAGTACTTACCGCAATTGTTATCGCATCTTCCATTGAACCCGCAGTGATATGGCTGAAACGATATAAAGTGCCAAGGGTGCTTGGAGTGATTTTTGTATATATTGCAGTGATTGGCTCGTTGTTCGGAGTGATTTACGCATTTCTGCCACCACTTCTTGATGAAGCGGGTGGATTTATTGCAACGGTACCTGTTTTACTTGATGCGATTGAACTTCCGTTAACCGGTATTGGAGAAAAGGGGGGCACGGTGTTTTCAATGCAAGAGGCCATACTTGATCTACAGACTACCTTCACTGAAACGTCAAAGGGATTTGTCAGGACCATATCAGGAATCTTCGGAGGGGTATTCTCGTTTATATTAATTATTGTTCTTTCTTTCTACCTTGCGGTACAAGAGGGAGGTATTGCAAACTTCTTGCGGGTGGTTACACCAATTAAGCAAGAGAAGTATGTATTAGACTTATGGAGGAGGTCTCAGATAAAAATTGGCAGGTGGATGCAGGGGCAGTTAATACTCTCCTTGCTTATCGGCGTATTGCTCTATCTTGGACTCACCATTCTTGGTGTGCCGTACGCACTCTTACTTGCGATAGTTGCTGGACTATTTGAATTAATACCGGTGTTTGGTTCTATCCTCGCAGCAATTCCTGCAATAGCAATTGCAATGGCGTCTGGAGGAACGACGCTCGTTTTCTTAGTAATTGGACTCTATGTAATCACCAATCAGTTTCAAGCTAATTTAATTTACCCATTGGTGGTGAAGAAGATTGTTGGGGTGCCACCGCTCTTGGTGATCTTGGCACTTATCGTCGGGGTAAAATTAGCAGGATTTTTGGGCATCATACTATCGGTACCTATTGCTGCTGCAATACAAGAATTTGTTTCTGACTATGAGCGGGGTAAGAGAGAAATAGGAGGAAATGAAGAATAAATTCTATATCACAACACCAATATTCTATCCTAATGCAGAGCTTCACCTGGGGCATGCATATAACGTTACGATAGTGGATATTCAAGCTCGGTATCATCGAATGATAGGGCACGACACCTACTTTCTTACTGGATCAGATGAACATTCTGAGAAAGTTGTTCGTGCCGCAGAAAAAGCAGGAAAAAAAGTAGAACCATTTTTAAATGAAATTGTTGGGCGTTTTAAAAGTCTCTATACTTCTCTTAATATTTCATATGATAATTTTCTTCGCACGAGTGATAAAGAAGAGCATTGGCCAGGGGCCATTGCTCTTTGGAAAAAATTAGATGAATCAGGAGACCTCTACAAGAAAGAATATAAAGGCTTGTACTGTGTTGGAGCAGAAACATTTGTTACAAAAAAAGATCTTGTTGATGGAAAATGTCCTGATCATGATGAGGAACCACAAGTTCTTTCAGAAGAGAATTATTTTTTCAGGCTTTCTAACTACACTGATCTTGTTAAGGAAAAAATTGAGAGCGATGAACTTATGATTTTTCCAGAAACAAGAAAGAAGGAAATCTTATCATTCATTAAAAATGGACTTGAAGACGTTAGTTTTTCTCGTGCTAAGAAAAATTCTTCATGGGGAATTCCAGTTCCAGGAGATGATTCTCAAATTATGTATGTATGGTGTGATGCTCTTGCAAACTATCTATCAACGCTTGGGTATGGATCTGCTACCGATGACAACTTCAAGAAATTTTGGCCAGCTGATTTCCATGTGATAGGGAAGGATATTTTACGATTCCATGCCGCTATTTGGCCAGCGATGCTTCTCTCTGCAGGACTTCCTCTTCCAAAGAAAATTTTTGTTCATGGATTAATGACTTCGGGTGGACGAAAGATGTCTAAGTCCCTTGGAAATATAATTAAGCCAATACCACTTATTGAAGAATATGGAGCAGACGCTGTTCGGTATTACCTTTCTCGAGAGATTTCTCCGTTTGAGGACGGAGAGATGACTGAGGAACGTTTTAGAGAGGTATACAACGGAAATCTCGCAAATGGACTAGGAAATTTAGTTTCTCGTGTTATGAAGATGGCGGAAGATAATCTAGATGGACCAATTAATATATCAGAAGAAAGCGTCTTCCCTGAAGAATATACGAACGCAGTTAATGCTTTTGAACTCAACAAAGCAATGGATTACATCTGGAGGAAGATAGGGGATGCTGATCAGAAGATTACTGAAACAGAACCCTTCAAATTAGTGAAGACAGACAAGGAAAAAGCAAAAGAAATTATCAGTGAACTAGTTCTTGAGCTATATCAGATTGCAAGACTCCTTACTCCTTTCATGCCGGACACTAGTGAGAAAATAAAAGAAGCAGTACTACAGAACAAAAAACCAGAAACACTCTTCGCAAGAAAATAACATGCCTGATTATTTTGACATTCACACTCATGTAAACTTTGCAGCCTACAAGGATGACAGAGATGAGGTACTTAAGCGATCGTTAGACCACAACACATGGATGGTGCTTGTTGGCACACAGGTTGATACGTCAAAAAAAGCCGTAGAGATCGCAGAGCATTATAAAGAGGGAATATATGTGTCTATTGGACTTCACCCAGTACACACCTGTCCCTCGCACGTCGACGAACAAGAGCTAGGAGGGCACGGAGAGGAATTTACGAGTCGTGGAGAGCTGTTTGATGAGAAAGACTATGAAGACGTCATTAAAAGTACTAAAGTAGTTTCAATAGGAGAATGTGGATTAGATTACTTTCGGGCCGATGAAAAGAATAAAGAGGTGCAGATAAAGAGCTTTGAACGGCAGGTTGAGTTTGCGGTAAAGCATAACAAACCACTCATGATTCATTGTAGGGATGCGTATGACGATCTCATCGATATACTTAAAGACAGAAAGAAGGAGTATGGAGACAAGGTGGTGGGGAACGTTCACTTTTTTGCAGGAGACGTAGATATCGCACGGAGGTTTTTGGAATTAGATTTCACCATGTCGTTTACGGGCGTCATTACCTTTACTACTGACTATGATGAGGTGGTGAGATACCTGCCGGTAGACAAGATTATGTCTGAGACAGACGCGCCGTACGTAACTCCTCTGCCATTTAGAGGGAAGCGAAATGAACCACTGTACGTAGAGTATGTGGTAAAGCAAATGGCCAACATACGAGGGGCTGATTTTCATACATTCAGGAGTCAAGTAATAGAAAATTCACTCAATTTCTTTAGAATATCTTGATTCTATTGCGTATCGTAGCGGTGTATGCTAATCTGTAACTCGCATGGAAGAAGTAAAAAACATTATTGAAACAGCAGAAGACCGATCTTTATACGAGGTAGGGTTTCATATACTACCAAGTCTTGCAGAAGAGGGTATGTTGGCTAAATATGAGGAGGTAAAAGCACTTATCGTTAAACATGGAGGAAAGGTGGTTACTGAAGGAACACCAAGCATGACTGACCTTTCATACACAATGATTAAGGTTATTGATAATAAACACGAACGATTTGATACGGCATATTTTGGTTGGATAACCTTTGATATAGAGCCAAAGGACATCCTTACCTTAAAAGAAGAATTAGATCAACATATTGATATTCTACGATTCCTAATTGTCCTTACCGTAGAAGACTCAGAGTCAAAAGTAGCTCCAATTTTGAAAGAAAAGAAGATGCCTGAGAAGAAGATAGAAGCGCCTCATGAAAAGGAAGAAGCTGTCCCTGTGGCAGAAAAGGAATTAGATGATAAACTAAAGGAAATGGTTGAATAAGTATGTATATTAACAAAGCATTCATTTACGGTAATTTAACAAGAGATCCTGAACTACGATCACTTCCTTCTGGTGTACAAGTTGCTTCGTTTAGTGTTGCAACTAACCGAGTATGGAAGGATAAGGAAGGACAGAAGCAAGAATCTCCTGAGTATCACAACATTGTGGTGTTTGGACGTCAGGCAGAAACATCAGCACAGTACCTAAAGAAAGGAAGTCCTGTATTTGTAGAGGGAAGGATGCAGACACGAAGTTGGGAAGCGGACGGAACAAAAAAGTATAGAACTGAAATTGTTGCAGATCGTGTACAGTTTGGTCCACGAGCAGGAGCAGCAACCCCAGCTCAACCAGCAGGTGAACAGCCAAAAGAAGCGAACGCAATTGAGTATCCAGAAGAAGACATTAATCCAGACGATATACCATTTTAATATGAATACTAGATTTGATTACAAAAAAATAGAGGCGTTGAAAGTATTTCTCAATCCACACGGTAGAATTTATTCCAGAAAGAAAACTGGATTGAATGCCAAAGATCAACGAGCCTTAGCGAACGCAGTGAAGCGTTCACGATTCATGGGATTACTTCCTTACGTTTCAGAGTAATATATAACTTGACAAATAGAAAAAAAGTACTAATATATAGCTATTAGTATTTTTTTTTATATAGAAATATGAGAAATTCAAGTTTAGAAGGGGAAGCTACTACACGTATGTTTGGTGGAGGTTTGAGTCTTAAACCTACAGATAAATTTATCCATATATCAAATGGTGATATACTTCGGTGGCATAGGGTCTATAGGAACGGAAAGCCTGTAGGCCATACAAAAAGACATGCCTCTCGAGCTGAGTACAATAATCGCTAAGTGATTATTTCTTTGTAACCCTCTCCACATACTCACCGGTTTCAGTATTTATCTTAATCACATCTCCTTCATTAATAAAAAGGGGAGTAACTACGATGGCGCTTGTCTCAAGCACCACTGGTTTGTTTCCTCCTTGGGAAGTATTTCCTCGAATACTTGGTGGAGCTTCTTTAACGACAAAATCCATTTTGGTTGGAAGGGTGATGCCAATCACTTTACCACCAAAGGTTAGTGCATCTACTGTAGTATTTTCTTTCAAGAATTTTAATACGTCTCCTAGGGAATCTTCATCTAGGGTAAATCTATCTTTTGGAACTCCTTCAGGATGGAACCACACCTCATCTTTGTTGGTATAGAGGTATATAACCTTCTTTCTATCAATCTCTGCTTCTTCTACAGAATCTGATTGATGAAAGGCTTTTTCAACCACCTTGCCGGTTATCAAACTCTTCAGTTTCGCTTGATTTGAGGCTTTCTGGCGACTTTTTTTGGTCGTTCTAGAAGAAATTACTTCATATGGTTCATTATCCAATATGATGTATTTTCGTACGGTAATATCGTTATAATTTAACATACTGACGATTGTAGCATAGTAGGTAACCTTTTTACCGTTTCTGTGGTTGCAATAATACAGAGGAGGGGTATATTGAAAATATGTATTTGGATGAGATCACAAAAACGGAATGTGAGATGAGATCTGACGAAGAGATTCTTTTGACCTCAATGAATGATCCACATTGTTTCAGCGTACTACTTGATCGATATCAAGATGCGTTTATGAGAAAGGTGATGAGTATTCTTCGAAACAAGGAAGAAGCAGAGGAAGTGGTACAGGAAGCGTTTACTAAGATCTATCGTTACGGAGATAGGTTTACCTATCAAGAGGGTGCTTCCTTTAAATCATGGGCCTACAAGATTCTGATCAATACGTCGCTCACCAGATACCAGAAGCTCAAAAAACACCGGACACGTGTTGCAGACTTAGATCCAGAATTCTATGAAATGCTGCCAGACAAAATCAGCAATGAGTATGAAAACATGGAAATATATGATTATGTTATATCCACGCTCGTACGAATCCCTGATTCATTGCATAAGGCATTACGGAGGCAATTTATTGACGGGAGGTCTCAAAAGGAAATCGCTGAAGAAGAAGGTGTTTCTGTTGGGGCAATTAAAACAAGAATTCATCGGGCTAAAAAAGCATTTCGTGAAGAATTAAAAAAATTATCAATTACCAATAATTAATATACTATGGATAACATTGAGTTACAAAAAAGAATAATGAGGAAAGTGTGCTGGACATGCTATCTAAAACGGGCGATTAACCCCTTCATGGTAAAGCTGTATACACTGACGGTTATATCAATTAGCATAGCAACCAGCATTTCAATACCAAATGTAATTAAAAACACCGTAGCAATTAATAATCCATCTACCTTGTATTCTTTTTATATATCCGCATTCACCAACACAGAAATTATCGTGCAGACGTTACTTGTTGGCGGGGTAGTGTTTGCTATATGGCTCCTCAAAGATCTTGTTGTTCCAAGGGTCCGCTTTGTTTAGAGATTTTTTCTGATTTCTTTTAGGATTTGATTTGCAATCTTTTTGTTCTCCTTCAAGAAGGTTCGTGTTGCATCGTATCCTCGTGCGAGCTTTTGATCCCCGAAACTGTACGAGGCGCCAGATTTTGATACAATACCAAACTTTTCACCAAGTGCGATGATTTCTCCTTCTTTTGAAATACCTTCGTTGTACATCAAATCAAACTCAGTATTCTTGAATGGCGCGGCAACTTTATTTTTTACAACTTTTACTCGTACTCTTCCTCCAACCACTTCGTCTCCTTTTTTAATTTGAGCAATACGCCGGATGTCTAATCGTACTGAGGTGTAGAATTTAAGGGCCTTTCCTCCAGGGGTTGTTTCTGGATTACCAAACATAACACCAATCTGCATTCGTATTTGGTTAATGAAGATAACTACGGTTTTTGATTTAGCGGTAATACCTGTTAGTTTTCGAAGCGCCTGACTCATGAGGCGAGCTTGTTTTCCTACGTGGTGAGCTCCCATGTCTCCTTCGATCTCATCTTTTGGAGTAAGTGCTGCAACTGAGTCGATTACAATCACATCAAGTTTACTTGAACGCACGAGGGATTCAGTAATCTCTAGAGATTGTTCACCGGTGTCTGGTTGAGATACCAAAAGATCGTCTGTCTTTACACCAAGTTTTTTTGCATACTCTGGGTCTAGTGCATGCTCTGCGTCGATAAATGCACAGATACCACCTTTCTTTTGTGCCTCTGCAACGATGTGTAGCGCAAGGGTGGTCTTACCAGATGACTCTGGTCCAAATATTTCAATAATTCTTCCTCGTGGAATACCACCAATACCAAGCGCTGCGTCTAATCCAATTGATCCAGTTGAAATGGAATCAATATCAACTCTTGGTTTATCACCAAGTTTCATGATTGCTTCATCTCCAAACTTTGTTTTAATTTGTGCTAATGCGTCGTCAATACTTCCCCCTGTTGTTTTTGGTGCTGCTTTTTTAGGCATGGCTACTGATATATTATTTCTAAAACTTCCTTTGTGTTTCTACCAAACCGATCTTTGGCACTGATCGTTATCAAATTATATCCATATAATAGCAGTAATTTCTCTTTGAAAACACCTTCTTCGTCGGTGAAAATCTGTCGATCGTTGAGGGTAATATATGAGATATTTTTTGCTACCCCTTCTATTTCTACGAGGGGTTTGGTAACAGACTTGCCGTTTGAAGGCGCGCTAACGTCAACAATAGGACCTTCAATAAGGTTGTATGATTGAAAGTATACGTAACCTCCAAAGAGTACAATAACTAGTAGTGTGATAAGGAGAAATGGGGAAACATATCGTCTACTCATATTTCTCTTCTTCCTCAGAATCATTTTCTAGTATCTCTCGTGGTTTTGATCCGTCAGCGGGTCCGATAACGGATCGATCTTCAAGGAGGTCCATTAGTCGTGCTGCGCGAGAATATCCAATGCGAAGTTTTCGTTGAAGGTATGAGGTAGAAGCTTTTCCTGCTTCAATCACGGTTTCTTTAGCTTCTTCGTAGAGCTCATCACCGTCTTCATCATTAATGGTTGCAGAGAAGATTGAATTATCATTTTCTTTTCCACTGAGGTCTATTTCGGTCTCGATTCCGTAATCATTATTCTTCGAAATAAAGTCGACAATTTTTTTCACTTCACCTTCTGAAATATACGGAGCCTGGATTCTTCGTGGCTTAGACATTTCTCCTGAGAGGTAAAGCATATCTCCTGCTCCAAGGAGTTTTTCAGCTCCTCCAGTGTCTAGAATAGTACGTGAGTCAATCTGGGACGCTACCTGAAGTGCGATACGTGTAGGAATGTTTGCCTTAATGAGACCGGTAAGCACGTTCACTGACGGTCGTTGTGTTGAGAGTACTAAATGTATTCCAACAGCACGGCTCATTTGAGCAAGGCGAACGATTGCAGATTCAAGTTCTCGTGGATATGCCTGCATGATATCAGCAAGCTCATCCATAACCACTACAATGTAGGGCATTCGCTCTGGCTTGTCTTCATCATCACGTTCTTCTGCTGGTTTGAAAACGTTTTCACGGTATGAGAATATATCCCTTACTGATTCACTTTCAAGAATATCATACCTCCTATCCATCTCACGAGCTGCCCACTTGAGCGCAAGAATGGCTTTCTTTGCGTCAGTAATCACCGGAGTAATCAAGTGAGGGATCTTGTTGTACAGTGTTAGCTCAACCCGTTTCGGATCGATCATTATAAAGCGCATATTTTCAGGTCCATTTTTGTAGAGTAGGGAAGTAATGAGTGCGTGAATGGTTACTGATTTACCAGACCCAGTAGCTCCAGCGATCAGCACATGAGGCATCTTTGCAATGTTTGCAAAATGAGCAACTCCCGTAATGTCTCTTCCGAGTGCAACATTCAATGGTCTAAGACTCTTTTTGAATTCAACTGAACCAATGAGACTTGCAAGCCCAAGTGTTGTCTTTGCTGTGTTCGGAACTTCAATTCCAACAAGTGACTTTCCAGGAATCGGAGCCTCAATACGAACGGGGTGAGCGGCGAGTGCTAGTTCAAGGTTATTCTGTAGTCCAACAATTTTAGAAATTCTCACTCCCTCTGCTGGTTTCAGTGCGTATCTGGTTACGGTTGGTCCAACAGATATTTCATCCATTTCAACTTGGATTCCAAAGTTTTGAAGCGTTCGCTTAATGATGTTTGCATTTGCTTTTGTGTCTCCTACACCTGGCTTACCTTTATCTTTTTCTAGTATAGAAATAGGTGGGGGAGTGTACGCACCAAACGCTTGTTCGAAAGAAATATCTTCTTCTGCATCGATCTGATCTTTGAAGCTCAGTATTTTTGCCAGTTTCGATTGTTTCTCTTCTGGTGCCTCCTCTTCTTCTAATTCTTCCTCATCAAAAATGTCTTCCACTTCCTCGTATTCATCTTTATCCCCTTCTTCAAGTTCTTTTCGCTTAAAGATATTTCCGATGTCAAAATTTAAGTGTGTGTCAAACAGTACCAGGAGAGAAACGATGATGAGACCGAGGAGGATTATTAGGGTAATCCAAAAGTCTACCACAACAATAAGAGTAGAAGAAATGATTCCGCCAAGCACACCACCCTTATCTGGAAGGAGTACTTCAATGAGTCCAAGGCTTGATAGGAAGAATATGACCGTACTCATAATCTTAGAAGTACCGATGTGATTTTGAAATATTTTAGAGAATGTTACTGCAAGTACGAGGAATAAAATAGGGACGAGTATGTATCCAATACCAAAGATAAAAGAGAGTGTCATGTATGCTAAGCCACCAGCAACACCGGCCAAATCAAGACCCGCCAAGGTGAAGAATATTGCAAGTATGAAGAATAATACAGCAACGACGCCACGTATTGTTTCTTCTCGTAATTCTTCAAATAAACTTGGTTTTTCGACTTGCCTCGTTGCTTTCTTTTTCTTTCTCTTCGCCATATAACTCTACTATCATACCATAGGAATGATTCTAAAAAGTAGTGCACTACTACCAGGTCTCATAAGTTGCAAAACGTCCTAATAAAGATATAATGGACACAGTTAATGACTTTTATTAAAGGTCACAAGGACATATAAATAAAGGACAGAATAGATAAAAGACAAAGACATGAAAAGGACAGATAATAATACGGAGATAAAAACAAACCAACTAGTTAATACTCTCTTTGATGAAAATTTGTCCTTTTCTTATGTTTGTAAAAAGACAGAAAAACTTACCACTGCACTTCACTTAATAACGGACGTTATTGATAAAGAAGAGCCTGTATGTCGTCTTTTACGAAACAGCGGGCTTTCTGTTTTGTCTGATATTATTTTACTTGGGACACAGTCTGATAAAAGTACGACTGATCGTATAAAATCAAATATTGTGAGAACCGTTTCACTTCTCGGTGTATCCTATCGATCAGGTTTTATATCAGAAGCAAATCACACACTCCTCGAATCTGAATACATCGATTTAGGAATTTTTATCGACACTCATAGAGACACATTTGTTGGTGGAGCGAGTGTTGGTGTGTCCAGTGAGCTACTCCATGTTCCACTTCCCGCAAAAAGAAAGTCTGCACGATCTTTTTCTCAAGGACAGTCAAAAGGACAAATTTCTCCGGTGATTAAAAGATCAAATGGTATAAAACACTCTGAAAGAAGGGAGATAATTATCGGTCTTTTTGATACAAAGGACAAAATTACGGTAAAGGATATTGCAACAGAAATTACCAATTGTAGTGAAAAGACACTTCAGCGAGAACTGCTCAGTTTAGTGGAAGATGGTGTCCTTAAAAAGGAAGGTGAGCGACGATGGAGTGTCTATTTTCTTGCAAAATAGGGTACGTACAATCCGTTGACTTTTTACTCTAGATATGAGATTCTATTGAAGTTGATAAGAAGGGAAATATCTCTGTAATAAGGGATATTTTTTGCTTACTTATCCACAAAGAAACATTTTGTAGACAGTTTTTCCCGTATATAATTATTCTACATTTCTGTATATACGGATACGAAATTTTGGCTGAATAAATGTTACGGACAGTACGTTGATAATTACATATCCCAGAGAAAAGTTACTTCAGAATTATCTTGTCCCGCTCGCCAATATTCTTATTGGTATGGTCGCAATTACGAGAAGAAAATCAGACTAAATATTATTACCAGCTTTTTTATAGGTCCCCTGAGTCGATAGCAAAGGGAGTGTATAAAATTGAAATGTTGGTACGTGTTTTTTGAGGGTAGTCGATGACCAGCAGGAAAGCACACATGTTGTAAAGGAAATAAATTTCTTTTACCTATTATCACTTCGTTACAAAGACGCCATTATTAACAAGGTTATAAATTATTTGTCTTTGCATCGAAATCAAACATAAAATAAAAATGAATATAATTATTAAATCGGTGTCAGCGAAAGTTGTAACAACACTAATTGTTGTAGCAATGATCATGGCGCTTACATTCGCTTTTGGAACACCAAATGCAAATGCACTTACTGAGGATCAGATAACTTCTATCCTTGGTCTGCTTTCATCTTTTGGAGCTGATCAGACTACAATCGATAATGTTAACGCATCATTGAGAGGAGTAGCGGCACCAGGAGCTGGAACACCAGCAGCAGGAGGTTCAGCGAGTTCAGTTTGTCCATATACATGGACACAGAGCCTAACGACAGGTTCAACTGGAGCTGACGTTCTTGCTCTTCAGAAATTCCTTAATGCTGACGCAGCAACAACAGTTGCTTCATCAGGAGTAGGATCAGCTGGAAACGAGACAAATTACTTCGGAGCACTAACCGCTGCAGCGGTTACTAAGTTCCAAGACAAGTATACTGCAGAGGTTCTTACACCAGTTGGACTTACAGCTGGAACAGGATACTTCGGAGCATCAACACGAGCTAAGGCAAATTCACTTTGTACTTCAGCACCAGTTGTTACTCCAGGAACACCCACTACTCCAGTAGTAGGGACAGGCCTTTCAGTTTCAGGAACTACACAACCTCTAGCTACACTTGCTGTAGAGAACGCATCACGACTTCCATTCACGAAGTTTGTTGTAACAGCAGGAACTGACGGAGACGTAGTAATGGACTCAGTTACTGTTGAGCGACGAGGTCTTTCAGCTAACACTGCTATTTCAGGAATCATCCTTATTGATGACTCTGGAACACAGTATGGTCTTGCAAAGACACTTAACTCAAATAACCAAGCACGAGTTGGAGCTAAAGTAACAATCCCAGCAGGAACAAGCATGACGTTTGTAATTGCTGGAAACATGCCTGCAACCAACGATGCTCGAGCAGGGGAAGTTATGGCTCTTGCAGTTATTGGAATTAATACTTCAGCAACGGTGACTGGCTCACTTCCAATTGTTGGAGCACACCACACAATTAACGCTACGCTAGCAATCGGATCTATAACAGCAGCACGTGGAGCACTTGATCCAAACACTTCTTCAACAAAAGAAGTTGGAACAACTAACCACACATTCGCAGCTATAAAGCTTACAGCAGGATCAGCTGAAGATATTCGACTTCATTCAGTTCGATTTAATCAGTCAGGATCAGCTACAGCTGAAGATCTAGAAAACATTGTGATTATAGTTGACGGAGTAACGTACCCATCTGTTGCTTCAACAGATGGAAAGTATTTCTCAGCTAACTTTTCAGGAGGAATTCTTATTAAAGAAGGACTTACAAAGGAAATCTCAATTAAGGGAGATGTCGTAAGTGGATCAGACAGAACTGTTCTCTTTGACATCTATCAGGATACTGATGTGTATGTTACAGGAGAGACATTTGGTTACGGAATTACACCAGTAGAAGACGCAACAGCTACTGCTTCTGATACTTCATCACAGTTTACAACTGGAACACCTTGGTACGATGCTTCAAAGGTTACTGTAGGAACAGGATCTTTGACAGTTTCAAGTACTAATGATGTACCAGCAGGAAACGTTGCTGATGGAGCAACAGCAGTTTCACTTGGATCATTCAGATTCGACGTTAAGGGAGAGGAAGTTAGCTTCACTCAGGTAGCTCTTACTGTTGCAACAACAGGAACAGGATCCGATGAAGCCCTAACAAATGTTACACTTGTAGACCAAAATGGATCAGTGATCGCAGGACCACAGGATCCAAATGCACTAGGAGATACAGTAACATTTACTGATACGGTGACACTTTCAGTTGGAGTACATACTCTTATTGTTAAGGCAACACTTGATAATGATTGGGAAGCTGATGATACGATTGTATTCTCATTCAATCCTTCAACCGCAGTCTCAACATTGACAGGAGCTACAAGCGGACAGACTTTGACAGCAACACCAAACGCAACAGTTACTGCTAAGACTCAAACAGTTTCAGCAGCAGCTCTTACCGTAACTCCTGCATCATCACTTGTATCAAAGAACGTAATCAACAATAGTAACTTAGTTATAATTGGACGATACGTACTTGATGGAACAGCTTCAGGAGAAGATCTACGAATTACAACTATGCAATTCCGTGGGGACGTTGGAGCAGGTACTGACATTGATGACTACAATACTATTCAAGTGTTTGATGGAACAACTGTTTTGAACACAGGTTCAAACGTTCTTAATCCATCAGGAAACGTTGATGGAACAGATGCAAACATTTCAATTACTCTTGACTCACCAGGTCTTACTGTTCCTAAGGGAACAAGTAAGGTTATTGAGCTTAAGGCTAATCTAAACGACGCATCTATTGCTTCAACACCAACAGTTGCCTTTGACTTCTCAGCAGGTTCACCTGACTGGACAGTTACAGGACTTACAACTGGAACATCAGTTACAGAAACACTTGCTACTACAGCAGGTGCAACACTTACTGTAGTTGCAAGTGGAACACTTACAGCAACAGTTTCTGCAGCTGACCCAACAGAGAAGTGGTATGTAGGTGGAAGTACTGCAACAATTGGTATCTTCAAGTTCATAGGAACTAACGAAGCCCAAGCAGTTACTGACCTCTCACTTGTTCTTGATACAGTTGGTTCAACAGACTCAGCTGATATTCAAGAAGTATCTCTATGGGGCGGATCAACATTACTTCTTACAAAGGTAAGCCCATTCGTGACTTCAAACACTGAAGCATTCGATCTTCCATCAGCCGGAACAGGATCATTCATTGTTCCTGTAGACGATGATAGAGATTTGACTGTAAAGGTTAAGTTTGCGAACATCGGAACAAGCCTAGCAGGAGGATCAGGTCAGCTTGTTAAAGTTGCTACAACAACTACAGCAGCTAACCACAAAGCACTTGGAAAGGATTCAGGTACATCAGCTAACATTCTAGGATCAGCTGGTACTACAACTGGAGCTCGATACTTCAGATCTCTTCCAACACTTGCTAAGATTGACGGTATTGTTAACACAACACTTGCAAATGGAACACGAGAATTGTACAGGTTCACTGTTACAGCTGACTCAGCTGACGACATTGCAGTTGTAGGATTCAACTTCACCATTGCAACAACAAGTGCTAACGCAGACTCGTTCAAGCTTACTGAAACTACAACAGGTAAGACTGTTGTAACCTCAGTAGAAACAGTGGCCGGAGCACTTGATATGACAGTTGCTTCAGGAACTTATGGATCAGATTTCATAGTAATTCCTGCAGGAGCAACTTATACATATAAGTTGGAAGCTACTGTTACAGGCGCAGGTACAACTGGAGATACTGTTCAAGTTAACCTAAACGGTGACTCAGCAGCACTATCTACAGCTACTGGAGAAACATCAGCTAACGCTCTTGCAGATGCAAACGATAACTTCGTTTGGTCACCTATCTCAGATGGGTCAGCAGCACTTGCAGATGTTGACTGGTTTAACGGACATAAAGTTCCAGGTGTTGAAACTGACAACCTAGGAACAGAGGTAATTTCTAACTAACGTTAGTCATCCTTAGTTCGTTATTCTGATTAACTTCAGAGTAGACATCAAACCCATAGTTGAAAAACTATGGGTTTTTTGTTTATATATACCTATGAATTTAATAAATAAAACGTCGTTAAACTTTGTTTTAGGGTTTATTGCAATTTTAGTAATCAGCTTTGTCTTAATGATTTCAATAAACATATTTGAGGAAGCAGAGAATACACAGGCTACTGCTTGTGCGGAAGAGGGGGCCTGCTAATTGACGTATATACATAAATACAGTAAAGTAGTGTTGTACCGGAGACAGTAGGTAATCAATAAATCCTACCCAGGTCGAAACAACACTACGCAAGTAGTGCTCCGGGACCATTATAGGTCCTTTTTACGTATATATGGCAGTTACAAAGGAAAAGAAAAAAGAAATACTTGAAAAGATACAAGATATCATTTCAAAATCACAGTCAGTTGTGTTTGCACATTTCTCCGGTCTTGGGGTATCCCTCGAGCAGGCAATGCGACAGGAGCTTAAAGCACAGGGAGTTGGATACACGGTAGTGAAGAAAAGACTAGCAAAGAAAGCGTTTGGCGATTCTTCAGTTGAAGGAGACATGCCAATCCTTACCGGAGAACTTGCTCTTGTCTACGGAGAAGATCAAATAGCTCCAGCGAGAGAGTTGCATGCTTTTGCTAAGAAGTACAAAGATCAACTTTCAATCATGGGAGGTGTGTTTGAAAATAAATACATGTCTCAAAGTGAGATGATGACGATTGCAACAATTCCACCGCTTAATACACTGTATGGAATGTTTGCGAATATAATCAATTCACCAATTCAAGGATTGGTAATCGCACTTAATGAAGTTGCGAACAAGAAAGAAGCGTAATTATTAACATAATAGATACTAATATGTCAGACGACGAAGTAAAGAAAGATGCTGTAGTTGAAGAAGTGGTGGAGGAAAGTTCTGCCAAAGAACCAAAAACTCCCGAAGCTCCAAAGGAGGAAGTTTCAGAGCATGTAGTGGTTCCAAAAGAATTCAAGGCGCTTATCGAGCAAGTTGAAAACATGACGGTCCTTCAATTACACGAGTTGGTAAAAACACTTGAGAAGAAATTTGGTGTTTCAGCTCAAGCAGTTGCAGCAGCAGGTCCTGCCGCGGCAGGAGATGCTGGAGTAGAAGAACAGAGTGAATTTACCGTTCACCTTGCAGCAGCAGGGGAAACAAAGATTCAAGTGATCAAAGCCATTAAAGAACTTTTGGGTCTTGGACTTAAAGACGCAAAGGATATGGTTGACGGAGCACCAATCGATGTGAAGGCTGGTGTGAAGAAAGAAGAGGCTGAGGAAATGAAAACAAAGCTTGTAGAAGCAGGAGCTTCTGTAGACCTTAACTAATAGAAGCTCGCTTTCGAGCGAGTTTTATTGTATACATGAATAAAATAATAATACGGAATTTTCTGTTACCAATTTCTATTGGCATCTACGACAAAGAAAAGAAAGACCCTCAAAATGTGTTACTGAATATTGAACTTCAGGTGTTACCTGTTGTAACAAAAGATGACATTTCCACTGTTGTTCATTATGGAGAGGTTGTTCAAAAAATACAGAAAATTGCAGAAGAAAAACACATTAATCTTTTAGAAACACTAGCTGAAAAAATTCTATCAGTCTGTTTTTCATATGAGAGCGTGACAGGAGCTGTGGTAAGGGCAGAGAAGATAGACATTTTTGATACTATTGATGGAATTGGTGTAGAACTATCAAAAACACGATAGACTGGATTTCCTATACAAATTTGCTACAATAGGGCCACGATGAGGATTTTAGGGAAACTGTTTGGAAGTACGGCAAGAGTAAAGATATTACGATTTTTCCTCTTTAACCAGGATGATGTCTATGAGCGATGGGAAATTGTTGACCATACTGGAGTTTTGCCTGAAAAAGTATCTAGCGAATTAACTATTCTAAAAGGAATTGGATTTGTAAAACAAGACACAGGCTATGTGATAGAAGAGGATAGAAAGAGGGTAAAAATAAAAGGATGGGTCCTTGATAAGAAATTTTTGTATCTTGATAGCCTTAAACATTTTTTGATAAACACCACTGCGCTCACCGGGAATGATATAAAAGATACATTAAAGTCTTCGGGAAAAATAAAGTTGCTTATTTTGAGTGGTATCTTTATGCAGAATGATGAAGGAAGAATAGATATTCTGATTGTAGGGGATGGAATTAAACAAGGAGTATTGAAAAGGGGTATTAAAAAACTAGAATCAGATCTTGGTAAAGAGATAAATTTTGCATGTTTTACTACAGTAGATTTTAAATATCGACAGGGTATATATGACCGTTTAATTAGGGATGTGTTTGATAGCCCTCATCAAATACTTATTGATACTAGAAAATAATAACGTATATCATACTAGAAGAATTTCAGATAGGTTAGATAAAGAAAATCTTGATCTGATTGTGTTGGATGAGGATAAGATAATAGCCCAAGGAAAGGTGCTTATTATCCGTAAAAGAAAATGAAGTATACCCAAACGTCATATAAACGGTTTGTAAAAAATAACTAAATTATCCACACAACCACTCAATTACTCTTTTAAAGGGTGATATTATAATACTAAGGGTCGATTTTTATAGTTTTATTACCTAGGTAAAATTTAAGTTATGTTACTAGAAACATGGGCTGATGTCCTTACACAGTCTTTCCAAAATCTTTGGTTAGGTACTGTGGACTTTATTCCGAGTGTTGTCGTAGCATTAGTAATCTTCGCCATTGGCTGGCTCGTTGGGTCTGGTCTTGGACGAGTTACTGCGCAGATTGTTGATTCTCTAAAGATCGACAATGCATTGCGCAGTGCTGGTATGGAAGACGTACTAAATAGAGCTGGCTTTGGACTAAAGTCAGGAGAGTTCCTTGGAGGACTTATTAAATGGTTTATAATCATTGTCTTCCTGGTGGCGTCTCTTGACGTCCTTGGACTAAGTCAGGTGAACATCTTCCTGCAGGAAGTAGTTCTTCTCTATCTTCCACAAGTGATCGTTGCAGTAATGATTCTTCTTATTGCAGCAGTTATTGCTGAAATCTCACAGAATGTTGTGATGGGAGCAGCAAAAGCAGCTGGAATGAAATCAGCACGATTCGCTGGAAGTGTAACTCGATGGTCAATCTGGGTGTTTGCAATTCTTGCAGCACTTAATCAACTATCAGTTGCTACAGCATTTGTACAGACACTCTTTACGGGTTTTGTCGTAGCGCTATCTCTTGCTATAGGCCTTGCATTTGGTCTTGGTGGACAGGAAGCAGCATCACGTTATTTGGAAAAAATGCGTGAAGACATTTCTCACGACTAAGTAGAGAAGTGAAAAACACCCTCTTTATGGAGGGTGTTTTTTTTGTTTTACTATATAGAAAAACAGCTAATTAACGTCTTGCAATAAAGGCTACTATAGATACTCTAAAAGGGATAGGCTGATCTTCTCGTAAAGCACATAAATAACCCTAAATTGTTGACTTATTTCTTCAATACTATATACTAGTTGAGCGTGTATATGAGTATTAAATTTAGTAAAACAAGGCGGATGAGGTAGCTCTGAATTTTTGGTGCATCTCGAGTCGCTTTTGGAAAGCGATTTTTTTATTCTTTACACGAGTTCATTGACAATTACATACAGCAATGGGTAATTGCATTTTTATTTTTTGATTACGTTTTAGTAAAAACGTAATGTGCGGTTTTTAAATTTCCTAACAGGAAGTTTAAGAGCATATGGTGGATGCCTTGGCTCTAAGAGGCGATGAAGGACGTGGCATGACTGCGATAAGCTCCGGTAAGATGTCTAGCAATCTTTGACCCGGAGATCTCCGAATGGGGAAACCTAATTAAGTAAACCTTAATTGTTTTACAGATGTTAAGTTTGTATTACGCGAACCCAGGGAACTGAAACATCTAAGTACCTGGAGGAACAGAGACCAACAGAACTTCTATATCCATGGGTGGATATTTCCACGTATGGATATGGAAGTTTTAGGAATTTCCTTAGTAGCGGCGAGCGAAATGGAAGTAGCCCAAACCTCATGATTTATTTTATGGGGGGTTGTAAGATGACGGTGTCACATTTCAATGTGAGAAAAGTTATAAAATATATTGTTAGTAGAAGTAGTTGGAAAGCTACACCACAGAGGGTAATAGTCCTGTACACGAAAACAATCTATCTTTTTTGTCGTTATTCTTGAGTAGCCCAAGACACGAATAGCTTGGGTGAATCTACCGGAACTAACCGGTAAGGCTAAATACTCTTAGAGACCGATAGTGAACAAGTACCGTGAGGGAAAGGTGAAAAGTAGCCCGGTGAGGGCAGTGAAATAGTTCTGAAACCATATGCTTACAAGGAGTCAGAGCGGATGCTTGCATCCGTCATGGCGTGCCTATTGAAGAATGAGCCGGCGAGTTTATGTGTGCTGCGTGGCTAAACTCATTTCGAGTGGAGCCGTAGGGAAACCGAGTGTGAATAGCGCGTTTGTAGTATGTATAAGACCCGAAACTAGGTGAGCTTGCCATGGGCAGGGTGAGTCTTGTCGAAAGACAAGAGGAGGCCCGAACCGGTTAGTCGTTTAATGCTATCGGATGACCTGTGGTAGGGAGTGAAAAGCTAATCGAACCTAGTAATAGCTGGTTCTCTCCGAAACAGCTTTAGGGTTGGCGTCAGATGTTCCTTTTGGGGGTAGAGCACTGGATGGTAAGAATAGGGAGAAATCTCGTCTTCCCAATCAAACTCCGAATACCAAAAGTTAATAGTCTGGCAGTTAGTCTCAGGGGGCTAAGCTCCTGTGGACGAAAGGGAAACAGCCCAGATCTCAAGTTAAGGTCCCAAAATCTATGCTAAGTGCACTTAAGGATGTAAAATTTTTCTGACAATCAGGAAGTTGGCTTAGAAGCAGCCATCTTTTAAAGATAGCGTAACAGCTCACTGATCAAGAGATTTTGCGCCGCAAATAATCGGGGCTAAAGCATAGTACCGAAACTGAGGGCTCTATAGATATTTGTATGTATAGAGCGGTAGGAGAGCGTTCCATTCGCGATGAAGGTGAAGGGGTGACCCACACTGGAGCGTATGGAAGTGAGAATGCCGGCACGAGTAACCGCAAGGAGGGTGAGATCCCCTCCCGCCGAAATACCAAGGTTTCCTTGGCGATGATAATCAGCCAAGGGTTAGTCGGTCCTAAGTGGATGGCGAAAGCCGCACACGATGGACATATGGTTAATATTCCATAACTTCAATACATTTCGATGGAGTGACGGAGGAAATAAGTAAGAGCACATTATTGGATTTGTGTCGCTTGTCTCAAGATATGTTTCTTAGGAAAATCCGGGAAACACAAGTGTCGGAGGCCGGGGAGATTTGGAGCCTTCGGGCAAAGAAAATTCTTATGAAGAGCCTTCCAAGAAAAACTTCTAAGGTTAGGTGTATTGAATCCGTACCGCAAACCAACACAGGTGGTAGAGTCGAGAAGACTAAGGCGAACGAGTGAACGATCCTCAAGGAACTCGGCAAAACAGCGGCCGTAAGTTAGCGATAAGGCCTGCTCATCGTAAAGATGAGCCGCAGTGAAAGATCCCTGGCGACTGTTTATTAAAAACACAGCTCCCTGCGAACTCGTAAGAGGATGTATAGGGGGTGACGCCTGACCAATGCCCGAAGGTTAAATATGGATGGTGTAATTCTCTTCGGAGAGTTATGCTGGGCTATATATGCCCGGGTGAATGTCGGCCGTAACTATAACGGTCCTAAGGTTCAGGAAGTTAATTAATTAATTTCCTGAAGGATTGGGACTGATTATAGTCGTAAATAAACAGAACATAAAACGTTAAAAGCTGCCTCGCTATGTAGTAATACATAGTTGATCCTAAAATACATGACTATATGCTGGAAACCTATATAACTATGGTATAATTATTCCTTAGAAAGTATGGGCAATCAGCAGGAAAGATCAAAAATGGTGATGTGGATTGTCGGTTTTACCGACGGAAATGGATGCTTTTCAGATTTTCTCTGAAATCGTAGAGATGATTCATTCTAAAGAACATCTTTCAGAATCTGGTCTTAGAGCAATAGCATCTAAGATTGAGAAAATGAATCGAAAAAAGAAATCACAGTTTTTGAAATCCTCAGAGGCCATACGTCATGCCCCTAGATCATAATAGTGATAAGGGTGAAGAGATGGTCCGAACCGTGAAGGAAGGTTTGAGCGAAATTCCTTGTCTAGTAATTTTAGACGTGCACGAATGGCGTAACGACTGGGGAACTGTCTCGAGGATTTGCTCGGTGAAAATGCAATAGCGGTAAAGATGCCGCTTACCCGCTGCAGGACAGAAAGACCCCAGGAGCTTTACTGTAGCTTTGTATTGGGTCTATGATTTGACTGCGTAGAATAGATGGGAGACTTTGAAGTGTAGATTTCGGTTTACATGGAGTCGTCAGTGAAATACCATTCTTTTAAATTATAGTCTCTAACCAGAACGGCAAAAACGGGCTGGAACAGTGCATGGCAGGCAGTTTTAGTGGGGCGCTATCCTTGAATGCGCCTCCGATCAACTTCTTCGTGTTGATCAAAATTATAAATGGGGACCACTGTACGTAAGTATAGTGTGAACATTTCGCTATATGCTGGAATATCTGAGAATCCTGAGCTACTCGACAGAAATGTCAGTGAAAATGCTTCAGGTGCAGACAATCAGCAGGGAAGTCCGCTGTGTTAAATTATTTTTAATACATGACCCCTCAGAGACTACACGCGGAACATCCTAGTAATAGGATGAAGATATAGTCCGATCTCTATGGCGACATAGAGTCCTCAAAATTGAGGAGCTCGATCTGATACATTGAGTAACATAAATGCCTAAAGAGTAACGGAGGAGTCTATTAAGGTTCTCTAGGTGCGAATGGAAACCGTACCGATAGTGTAATGGCATAAGAGAGCTTAACTGCAAGACGGACATGTCGAGCAGATGCGAAAGCAGAGCATAGTGAACTTCCGGTACGCATTAGATGCGGCCGGAAATTAACGGATAAAAGCTACCCTGGGGATAACAGGCTGGTACCGCCCAAGCGTCCATAGCGACGGCGGTGTTCGGCACCTTAACTATTTAGTTTACACCTAAAGACATCGGGGTGCCTAGAAGAGTAATCTTCTACAAAAACAAGTTGGCTTATAACGGTGAACTCCATATACGTATGCCCATTATTCATATTGATGAATGATGATTCACGTAGTGGACAATACCGTGGGAAGTCTAACTCATTTTCAGAAGTCTGATTAGTAATACAGTATGAGTTATGACCCCGTAGAGACTTGGCATGTAACATGCCGGAGTTCCATAGCACTGAAAGGTGATGGAGCTAACACGCCGATCTCCTGTGTTTCAGACACACAGGATGAAGATATAGTCCGATCCTGCTAGTAATAGCAGTAGTAAATGGTTCGTGTGTAGTCGATAGCGATGTCGGCTCACCTTATCCTGGGGCTGGAGAAGGTCCCAAGGGTTTGGCTGTTCGCCAATTAAAAAGGTACGCGAGCTGGGTTTAAACCGTCGTGAGACAGGTTGGTTCTCTATCCGCAGTGGGCGTTGATATTTGAGAGGATTTGCTCCTAGTAAGAGATTGCTACTTCATAGAGGAATCTATGATGACAAGATGGCTATAACGGTGAAGCCTTCATAAGTTTCGGTTTTAGAATGTATCATGACTGGTCCAAGTATGATATGATTCGCTTGAGGACCGCAACCTCTTTAAGGTAATACCGTGGGAAGTCGATCTAAAACAGATGTAGCATATATAGCGGGATTTCTTGATGGTGATGGTAGTTTGATGTTGCAAATAAAGAAACGAAATGACACAAAACGTGGATTTCGTTTTATGACAACAATCTGCCTATATCAAGATTCTCGACATGAGGAACCTCTTTATTGGATGCGTAATGTTTTTGGTATTGGGTATATCACACAAAGAAATGATGGTATATCTGAGCTACGTATTAATGGGTTTAAACAAGTACGAGATATTCTTGTATTAATGAAACCATTCATTCGCTTCAAAAAAGTGCAAACAAAAGCATTGATTGAAGCAGGTGATATCTTAATTGATACACCAATGAAAAATATGACTGAAAAACAAATACGCAAGATTGTTGATTTGATGTTCATTATAAAAGGTGAAAATTATTCAAACAACAATACACTCAATAAAGAAGAGTTACATCTACGTTTGGGTTTGACCCCGTAACGACTTGTTCTTACTACACACCAGTAGTAAGACAGACTTACAGACTTTTGAATCTTATGTATATAAGACAAAACCTGTAGGTAACACGCCATCACCCGACACTTGAATTCATGCAAGAAGGGTGAAGATATAGTCTGTGCTCTTGGAAACAAGGGAATAACATGACGAGAGGACCGGAGTGAACTGACCTCTGGTGTATCAGCTGTCACGCCAGTGGCATTGCTGAGTAGCTAAGTTGGGAATGGATAACCGCTGAAAGCATATAAGCGGGAAGCCAACCTCAAGATTAGATATCATTAAGACCCCTAGGAGACGACTAGGTTGATAGGCTCTAAGTAGAAGTGTGGCGACACATTAAGCTGAGGAGTACTAATTCGTCGTTTCCTGTTAGGAAATTTGAAAATCGTAAATAAGAATGCACTTATTTAAGCTGTATGTAATTATATTTGAACATTGTTTTTTGAAAGCTCTGTTCTGGTGATTTGGCGATGGGGTCACACCCGTTCTCATTCCGAACACGGCAGTTAAGCCCGTCAGCACCGATGGTACTTCGCAAGAGGGAGAGTAGGTCGTCGCCAGAACAGAGCTTTCAAAATAAGAAACACCCGTCATTTTTGATGGGTGTTTTCTATTGAAACAATTTCTGGAGTGCCAACTAGTAAAGTGGTTTAAGAAGAAAAGCTTCCATTAGATATTTCAACGGTTTACTAGATGAATTTTGGATGTATGATCGAACTCTCAACTACGAAGACGTTCTCGATTTCTACAATGGTGGAATAGGAGTTTCTTATTAAAATTTGCTACAATATACCCATGTCTTGGGCAAACAGAAGAAGATTCATATATGCAAGCATTGTAGGGCTCTTTCTACTATTAGTAGTTGGACTGCCTTCATTTCTGTATTTCTATGAAAAACCTACGTGTTTTGATGAAAAGCAAAATCAAGAGGAGCTAGGAATTGACTGTGGTGGCTCTTGCGAGTTGATTTGTAAGTCAGACACTGTTGATCTAAAAATACTCTGGAGTAGACATTTCTATGTGACTGATGGCGTGTACAATGTAGTTGCGTACGTTGAGAATTCAAATTTTGATGCAATTGCACGGAATGTTCCGTATACGTTTAAGGTGTTTGATAAGGAAAATATTTTAATTTACGAACGAAAAGGATCAACCTTTATCTCTGCAAAAGGCATTGTGCCCGTTTTTGAAGCAGGGCTTATCACCGGAGAAAGAATTCCCGCCCGAACTATTTTTGAATTCAGACGGGAGCCCGTGTGGGAACGAACTGGTTACGAAACTAATTTTGTGGTACAGGGCATTACTCTTTCCAAAGAAGATACAAAGCCAAGAATTGATGCAGTGTTGGTTAATAATGGAGTAGATGATTATACTGATGTGCCTGTTGTGGTGACAGTTTTTGATATAGAAGGAAATGCTATTGCAAGTTCACGAACGGTGATTAAATTTATTGAAGGAAGATCTTCTGTTCCGTTGGTATTTACTTGGCCTAATCCATATGACAGAGATGTTTCAGAGATTGATATCATTCCAAGTGTAAAGAGATAGTATGGATGCTGCAAGGAGATTTGCAGGGAGGTATTTAGTGAGGATCGACTGGATCCTTTTTTTTGCTGCGTTACTTCTATCAGGGGCAGGATTAATTACCATGAACTCTTTTGTTGAGAGCAATGCCTTTTTTGAAAAGCAACTGGTGTGGATTTCACTCGGTGTAACACTATTTTTCCTGTTTAGCTTTATTGATTTTAGGTTTCTCCGAAGGTCAACAGTAATCATTTCATTATTTCTCTTTACCGCACTTGCCCTTTTGATTGTATTTCTCACTGGGGAAGTTGTACTTGGAGCAAGAAGTCGATTTGATCTAGGGTTTCTTGCCATACAACCTGCTGAATTTGCAAAACTTGTCGTGATATTACTTTTAGCTAAATATTTCTCTCGGCGTCATGTTGAAATTGCACACATTAGGCATATTTTAGTTTCTGGGTTCTACGTATTTGTTCTATTTCTTTTGATCTTTCTACAGCCAGATTTTGGATCAGCCATCATTATCTTATTAATTTGGCTTGGCATGCTTTTGGTAGCTGGTATTTCAAAAAAACACCTACTGCTTGTGTTTTTGATGGGAGCGGTGGTGTCTCTTGGCATGTGGTTCTATGCATTTGAGGATTATCAGAAACAACGTATTTTGACCTTTATTCACCCACTTACTGATATTCAAGGATCTGGATACAATGCCTATCAGTCTACTATCGCAGTAGGGAGTGGTCAGGTGCTTGGAAAAGGAGTAGGCTACGGAACGCAATCAAAGTTACAGTTCCTCCCTGAGTATGAGACAGACTTTATTTTTGCTGCATTTGCTGAAGAGTGGGGTTTTGTTGGTATTTTACTACTTTTTGTGTTGTACGGTATTGTCATATGGAGAATTATCGTGAACGCAATGTATGGAGAAACAAATTTTGAAATTTTATTTGGTGCAGGACTTGCTGTGCTGTTCATCAGTCATATTAGTATTCATACTGGAATGAATATTGGCCTACTTCCAGTCACGGGTACCACTATTCCGTTTATGAGCTATGGAGGGTCTCATCTATTGGCTGAGTTTACAGGACTTGGAATTTTAATGGGGATGAGGAAATACCACAAGAGTTATCACAAGGAGGACGAGGATAGGGAATTTTTAGGAATATAATTCTTTTGTTTTTTGTAGCATTGTTTCAAAAGAAAAGTGTTCTAAAATACGTTTTCGTAAATTCACTCCGTGGGTTTTTGTAAGAAGAGGTATATTTTTCCTAATCTCCTTACTGTTTTTTGGGGGAACAAGTATGCCAGAATCTTTGGTAATGATTTCAGGGATTCCGCCGACAAGCGTAGAAAGTACAGGAAGCTCTGCAAGTCCTGCTTCAAATATTACATAAGGGAGCCCCTCTTTAACTGATGGCAGTACAAATAGATCAAATGCCTTTAGGTATTTGTATGCATCTCTAATTTCTCCGGCAAGATATACATTATCTCCTGTTATTTTTTCTTCTCCCGCTCCAATAATGATCAACGAGTGGTTTTCTGGAAGAGTCCCGGTTAAATAATTAAGACCTTTATTTTTATGTAACTCTGCAATAACTCCAATCCACGTAGTGTTTATTGGAACATCAGGGAATTTCTTACGAGCAACTTCTCTTGTTAAATATTTTGTATCCTTAATCCCGTTGTATATTATGTGAACTTTCTTTTTATTTCCTGGAGTAATATTTCTTTCGTAGTTAGATAAGACGATTATTTTGTGTGAAAAAAGGACGGTAAGCCATGAAAGGAATTTGATAATCATTTGTTGTAAAGTGGAAAATCGATCATCCTTAAAAGCCCAGCCGTGTGCGGTAAAGATAATGTTTTTAACACCAGTTATTCTGCCTGCAAGCGTTCCTAGTCCGCCAATTTTTGAACTATTTACATGAAGTATATTAGGTTTCTCTTTTTTAAATATCGAGAGTAATGTAAAGAAGACATATATTTCATTAAAGATATTAATATCTCTTTCTAGGGCATTAATATGAATAGTTCTCACTCCTGCTTCCTCCAGTTTATTTTTTAGTTCTCCGTTTCCTCCTAAAGCTACTACAACATCAAAATTAGCCATATTTGTAGCCATATCATAGACATACTTCTGTGCTCCACCCCAGTTTGATTTTGTTATTACGTAAAGTATTTTAGGCATAATAATGTAACTTATAGTCTCTTTATTTTGTTGTAGTATACTGATAATTATGAAGCTTCCGTATACGCGTGAACCGTTAGTGCTGTTATTTGGCGATATATTCTTTTTTGTGTTGGCATTATGGATAACGCTTGTTATTCGGTATGCTTCATTACCTGATATTACACTATTCTATAACCATATAATACCATTTTCGTTTCTTTTTGCTGTATGGATCAGTGTCTTTTTCATTGCGGGGCTATATGACAAAAATACAATTATTTTCAGAAAAAAACTGTCAGATATGATTCTAAAGGTACAGACAGTAAATGTTATAATTGCAGCGCTGTTCTTTTTCTTTGTTCCGTATTTTGGTATTACTCCAAAGACTAATTTAGTAATTTATCTTGTTGTATCTTTCCTCCTTATTGCCATATGGCGTTTATATCTTTTTGGATATTTGAGGCCAAAAACTCGACAAAAGGCGATACTCATTGGTTCTGGAAAAGAAATGAAGGAACTTGAGGATGAGGTAAATAAAAATAGAAGTTGTCACATTGAGTTCGTGAAAACAATTAATCTAAAAAATATTTCTAATGCAAATGATATACAGAAAGAAGTTCTTGAAGCGGTTACCGGAAACAATGTATCAATTATTGTCGCAAATACAAAAAGTAATGAATTAGAGCTCCTTCTTCCGTTGTTCTATAATCTATCATTTCTAACAACGAAACTTACCATTCTTGATTTTAGTCAGCTCTATGAATCAATATTTTCCCGTGTTCCCATTGCTCATATTCAATATAATTGGATCATTGAAAATATTTCAACTGAAACAGATCGTGTGTACGGTATTCTTAAACGAGCAATAGATATTATTATTGGATCGTTGCTTTTGGTTCTGTCACTTGTTTTCTATCCATTCGTTTGGATTGCACTTACGCTTGAGGGAGGTGAGGGGGTGTTCTTTACTCAGAAGCGAATTGGAGAGAATAATCAAACAATCACCCTAATTAAATTTAGAACCATGACGCGTGCAGATGGCGGGGTGGAGACTACCGGAGAGGTAAAAAATGAAGTCACTAAGGTTGGTGCGTTTTTACGAAAAACAAGAATTGATGAGTTGCCACAATTGTGGAATATTCTCGGAGGATCTCTCTCGTTGATTGGGCCACGCCCCGAACTTCCAAATGCCGTTGAAGAGTATTCTACGAAGATTCCTCATTACAAGATACGTCATGTGGTAAAACCAGGACTTTCTGGATGGGCCCAGATTTATCATAGTGCTCATCCACATCACATTACAGATATTACTGAAACCAAGGTAAAGCTTTCATATGACCTGTATTATGTTAAAAATCGTTCTTTTCTGTTAGATTTAAGTATTGCGTTGAAGACGATAAAAATTCTAGCAGCATTAGACGGTAAATAACATGATTATAAAAGGAAGAGAAATAGCCTCTCAAATAAAAGAGGAACTAGTATTCAATACGGAACCAGTTTTCGGTGTGTTTGAAATTGTCGAAGGAGTTTCCAATGACGTGCGAATGGCAACAGAGAAGTTTATTGAGATAAAGAAAAAATTCGCAGCTGACGTTGGAGTAAAAGTTGTTGAGGTTAAATTACCAGCTACTTCCACAACAGAAGATGTAGTAGCATCGATAAAAGAAAAGGAAGATGAGTTTGATGGAATTATTTTTCAGTTTCCGCTGCCAAAACATATTGATATTGATCAAATTAGAAATGCAATCCCACCGAAGAAAGACATTGATGTTGTTGGTGATGTTGCGCGACAGGAATCTACCATGTATCCACCCGTGATTGGGGCCTTCAAGGAAATCCTTGATCGGAATCAAGTTCTAGTGAAAGGAAAGAAAGTGGTAATTATCGGAAGAGGTGAGCTGGTGGGCAAGCCTGCAATTATTTATTTTGAACGATTAGAAGCTGATATTGTTGTTTTGGGAAGAGAGTCCTCTATTAAAGAGGATACGATAGATGCAGATATTTTAGTTCTCGGAGCTGGTGTTCCGGGACTTATTACGCCTGATATGGTGAAAGAGGGCGTCATCATTCTTGATGCAGGCACAAGTGAAGATAGAGGAAAACTTGCAGGAGACGCGGACCCACGATGCGCAGAGAAAGCTTCTATATTTACTCCAGTTCCTGGCGGAATCGGACCAATAACTATTGCTATTTTGTTCAAAAACTTGCGTATTGCCATTACCTAATATATATGGGATCATGGTAAGATCGCCTTACATGGCGGTTTTATTATGGATTTAAAAAAGATATTTAAATATTATGTAGCGTATGCAAAAAAGTACTGGGTAACTGTTCTGGTTACCTTTATTTTCTATGGGCTTGCGGTTGTACTGGCTAGTGTATTGTCCCCACTTTTGTACAAAGAAATCATTGATACAGTCTCATCTTCATTGGATCCTGTTTCTTCTAAACAAGAGTTGATTTCTATTGTATTAATTCTTGGGATAGTTTTATTTATGGAAACAACATTTTTTAGAATAGCAGATTTCACCCTTTCTTATTCTCAAAGTGTAATGTTACGGGATGCCAGCAATGATGCGTTCGATAGGTTACAACATCACTCGTACAACTTTTTCTCAAATACGTTTACGGGAACACTTGTCTCTCGGGTAAAACGGTATGCAAATGCACTTGAGGTTATTTATGATCAGTTTGTATTCAACTTCTGGATGGATGGATTGAAACTCACATTAATGATTGCTGTTTTACTATATTTTTCTCCAGTTCTCGGAGCTATGTTTTTTGTGTGGACTGCCGTGTATGCTGGTATCACCGTTTTGTTTGTTAAGAAAAAAATAAAGAAAGACTTACTAGTATCTGAAGCTGATTCAAAAACAACTGGTGTACTTTCTGACGTTATAACCAACATACTTAACATTAAAATGTTCTCAGCTCGCAAAAAAGAATCTCTGAATTTTAGAGCGGTAACAAATGAGGAGGAAAAATACCGCAGAAAATCATGGAATTTTGCAAATATTCAGTATGCTTTTCAGGGTTATTTTATAATCTCCTTTGAATTTATTGGCATGTATACCGCTGTGGTGTTGTGGTCAGAAGGTATTATTTCTACAGGAACTATTGTTCTGATACAAATATATATTTTTTCTGCTTTTGGTATTGTATGGAATATAGGGCGTAACATGACAAGAGCAATGACGGCATTTGCCGACGCAAAAGAGATGGTTGATATTTTTGAAGAACCACTTTCTGTAAAAGATATAGCTGATCCAGAAAAATGTGTCATTAGTAAAGGAGAGATTGAGATTAAAAATATTTTCTTCTCGTATGGAGAAAACGAAAATGTATTTGATGATCTTTCACTAACTATTAAAGCGGGCGAAAAAGTTGGTCTTGTTGGTCCATCTGGTGCAGGCAAGACAACGGTAACAAAATTATTGTTACGCTTTGCTGATGTAGACAAAGGAGAAATTTTAATTGACGGTCAAAATATTTCTCACATCACGCAGGATGATTTACGTTCACAGATATCCTATGTACCGCAGGAACCACTTCTTTTCCACCGATCAATACAAGAGAATATTTCATATGCAAAAGAAGGGGCGAGTGAAGACGATATTGTACAAGCTGCTAAACGTGCACACGCACATGACTTCATCATGCAGTTTAAAAATGGCTATGAGACGCTTGTTGGCGAGCGAGGAGTAAAATTATCTGGTGGAGAACGACAACGAGTTGCAATTGCTCGCGCTATGCTGAAAGATGCACCAATCCTTATTCTTGACGAAGCAACAAGCTCTTTAGACTCAATTAGTGAAAGTCATATTCAGGGAGCCTTCGATAATTTAATGGAAGGACGTACGACACTTGTTGTCGCTCACCGTTTGAGTACTATTCAGAAAATGGACCGTATTGTTGTGTTTGAAAAGGGCGGAATAGCTGAACAGGGAACCCATGAAGATCTTTTGGCTAAGAAAGGGTTGTACTATAGGTTGTGGAAGCAACAGAGCCATGGATTTATGGCTTAATACAGGATTGTATTGCACTTGGTAGAAAAACAATTATACTGACTATACTTATGGTAAAGGTAAGATTTTTAGCACTAGCTATAGTACTGATCGGAATTGCGATAGGTTTTTTTGTATATTCTTCAGAGAAAAATCAAACGGCCTTTTCTTTTAATTACGGATTAGACTTAATCGGGGGAACTCATTTGGTGTATAAGGCTGACATTTCTAATGTTGATCCAATAGACGTTGGAACTTCAATGGAAGCACTACGAGATGTTATTGAGAGAAGAGTAAACCTCTTCGGTGTTTCAGAGCCAATCGTACAGGTAGAAAAGAGCGGCGTTTTTGCAGTAGAGGCTGAAGAGAGACTAATTGTAGAGTTGCCGGGTATTACCGACGTGGAGGAAGCGGTAGCATTAATCGGAAAGACGCCACTTCTTGAATTTAAATTAGTGAACATAACAGAAGCACGATCAGAGACAGGAGATTCATTTCCGATTGAATATTATGTAGAAACGGCACTTACCGGCCGCTACATTGAGCGAGCGCAGCTTGAGTTTGGTTCTGGTGGAGCGGGTCACTCAAACGAACCAGTTATTTTACTATTGTTCAGTAAAGAGGGTGCGGATGTGTTTTCAGAATTAACAAAAAATAATGTTGGCAAGCAGTTGGCGATATTCCTTGATGGTGTAGTGATCTCATCTCCGGTGATTCGTGAGGAGATTACTGGAGGGCAAGCGACTATCTCTGGAAACTTTGACCCAGAGGAAGCACGAGAGTTAGTACGTGATCTCAATTTTGGAGCACTTCCATTACCAATTGAATTACTTGGAACTCAAACAGTAGGAGCGTCTCTTGGAAAAGAAGCACTAGGCAAAGGAGTCGTTGCTGGGGGTATAGGATTTATTGCTGTCATCATTTTCTTAATTTTTTGGTACCGGATATCAGGAGTTGTTGCTTCTGTTTCTCTACTTATCTACATCTCAATTATGTTTGCATTATTCAAACTGGTACCGATTACACTTACTTCAGCGGGTATTGCGGGATTGATCCTCTCAGTTGGTATGGCAGTGGATGCTAATATTCTTATCTTTGAAAGAATGAAAGAAGAAATTGCAAAAGGTAAGTCAATTCATGAATCAGTAACAGATGGATTCAAGAGAGCATGGCTGCCGATTAGAGATGGAAACATCTCAAGTATCATTACGGCAATTATTCTGTTCTGGTTCGGTACTTCTATTGTTGAAGGATTTGCGCTTACCTTTGGTCTTGGGGTGATCGTGAGTATGATTACTGCAATTACCATTACGAGGACATTACTACTAGCTTTACCAAAGATGGAAAATAGAAAGCTCATTAAAATTTTATTTGGTAAATAATATGTTTGTTGTTAAATTCAAAAAAATATTCTTCGGGCTTGGGTTACTTCTTGTAGGAGCTTCTATTGCATCTGTTCTGTATTTTGGATTGGTGTTTGGAATTGATTTTACGGGAGGATCATTGATTGAAGTTTCCTATTCTGAGGAAAGATTAGAAAAAGAAACGTTGGCGAACCAGCTTGATGCGATGGGTATGGGAACCTACTCTCTTCGTGAGATAGGGGATAGTGGATTTATTCTAAAAACAAAAGATCTTACTGTAGAAAATCATGAAGCGGTGTTGAATGTATTTTCACAGAATGGAGTGCTGTTGATTACCGAAGAACGGTTTAATCAAGTTGGTCCTACGATTGGCGCAGAGTTGCGGAATAAGGCATTTGTTGCACTTATCCTTGTTGTCTTTGCAATTATTCTGTTTGTGGCATTTGCATTTAGAAAAGTGTCAGAACCGGTATCTTCATGGAAGTATGGCGTAATTGCAATTGTTGCCTTGATTCATGACATCTTGATTCCGGTTGGAATATTTGCTGCTCTTGGCTACTACGTAGGTGCGGAGATTGATGTGCTGTTTGTGATGGCGCTTCTAGCAATTCTTGGATATTCAGTAAACGATACAATTGTTGTATTTGATAGGGTAAGAGAAAACTTACGAGCTAACAAAGAAACAAACAAGAGTGAGGACTTTGAGCTTACCGTAGGGAAGAGTATCAAGCAGACAGTTACGCGTTCAGTGAATACGTCTCTTACCACTATTTTTGTGCTGCTCGCGCTATTCTTTATTGGTCCTATTGCAACAGAAAACTTTGCACTCGTTCTTCTTACTGGAGTAATGGCAGGAACCTTCTCATCAATATTCCTTGCAGCTCCTCTTTTGGTTGCGATTCAGCCTAAGAAATAGTTGTACCTAGAAATGTTTTATCGTTTAGGTAATTCTCTAACTCCTCTAGTTTTTCACCGTTGATTGCAGCTACTTCTATCTGGAGCTGTTCTCCTTCTTTTGCTGCACTAGGATCAAGTGGTGCGTGCATTCCGGGGGTCCATGTTTCTGGTATTAATTTACGCAGTTCTGTCCATGTTATATGTTCTATCGATTTTGCTTCAGGATTCTTTTTCGGATCATCGGTATAGATATAGTCGATGTTGCTTAGGTTCACCACTTTCTTTACATTAAATTTCTTCGCAAGAAGCATTGCAACATAGTCGGTACTCCATCCAGGCTTCCATCCACCGGATACAATTACTTTTTTAGTAAACTCATTTTCTTTTGTTGGGTTCATGATGATTTCAATTTCTGCCTCATCACCAAACATGGCCCGTACAAGGTGCGCATTTACTCGTGTTGCCTGTATTCCGATCCAGTCTAGATCTGCTTCAGACACATTAAATTTCTTCGCTACGTTTTGATATTTTCTTGCTACGCTCCCACCGCCTGCAATAATGACAAAGCGGCGGTCTTGTTTGTCTATTACGTTTTTAAGATTATTGAGGAACTCAATATCTATCTCGCTCGGGTTAATAAGAGAACCTCCAACTGATAGCATTATTGTTTCTTTCATATTGGTGTCTAGTATACAGAATAATGTTGCGCAGTGCTATACAGCAACGGACCTATTGACGCTATTTTTATTTCATATATACTACTTGAGGTGCCTACTAGGGGCATTTTGCTCTTTAAAATAAATAACATATGATCACAAGACAAGTCCTTTACGGAGTTTAGTTTTTTGAACTAAATCCCACACAATTAAGAAACAAAGGAGATAAGTACCACTTTCTCTTTTGTCTCGTTCAACAAAATGAGTAGCAAATCATTCTTTTTAAAGAGTTTGATCCTAGCTCAGGGTGAACGCTGGCGGCGTGGATAAGGCATGCAAGTCGAATGCATTTAGTTGCATGGCAGACGAGGTAGTAACAGGTAGGAACTCACCCCTTAGTCGGGCATAACCCATTGAAAGATGGAATAATTCCCGATGGTCCTTCAGAGGTAAAGATTTATCGCTAAGGGAGAGGCCTGCTTAATATCAGCTTGTTGGTAAGGTAATGGCTTACCAAGGCTACGACGTTTAGGGGAGGTGAGAGCCTGACCCCCACCGATGGAACTGAGACACGGTCCATACTCCTACGGGAGGCCGCAGTCGAGAATCTTCCGCAATGGGCGAAAGCCTGACGGAGCGACGCCGCGTGATTGATGAAGCTCTTCGGAGCGTAAAGATCTTTTCTGAGGGAGGAAATTTTTGACGTTACCTCAGGAATAAGGGGCTCCCAAACTCGTGCCAGCAGGAGCGGTAATACGAGTGCCCCGAGCGTTACCCGGAATCACTGGGCGTAAAGGGTGTGTAGGCGGTTATATTAGTCTTTCGTTAAAGCCTTGGGCTCAACCCAAGAATCGCGAAGGAAACGGTATAACTAGAGGATGTGAGAGGTGTGTGGAACTCATGGTGTAGGGGTGGAATCCGTTGATATCATGGGGAACACCAAAAGCGAAGGCAGCACACTGGCACATTTCTGACGCTGAGACACGAAAGCGTAGGTAGCGAATGGGATTAGATACCCCAGTAGTCTACGCCCTAAACGATGTTCTCTGGCTTTTTGGAGTATCGACCCTCTGAGAGGCGAAGCTAACGCGTTAAGAGAACCGCCTGGGTAGTACGAGCGCAAGCTTAAAACTCAAAGGAATAGACGGGGACTTGCACAAGCGGTGGATCATGTGGCTTAATTCGATATTACGCGAAGAACCTTACCAAGACTAGAAACTATAGTGAAAGCTTTAAGAAACTAAAGCCCTCTTCGGACTCTATAGCAGGTGATGCATGGTCGTCGTCAGTTCGTGCTTTGAAGTGTTCCCTTAAGTGGGGTAACGAACGCAACCCTTATTGTCTGTTTTACATGTCAGGCGAGACTGCTCCGTTTTGGAGAGGAAGGTGGGGATGACGCCAGATCAGCATGTCCCTTGATGTCTTGGGCTGCACACATGATACAATGGTCACTACAACGGGATGCAATCAGGTAACTGTGAGCAAATCCTTTAAAAGTGGCCCCAGTTCGGATTGAGGTCTGAAATTCGACCTCATGAAGTTGGAATCGCTAGTAATCGCGGATCAGAACGCCGCGGTGAATACGTTCTCAAGTCTTGTACTCACCGCCCGTCAAGTCAAGGGAGCTGGGAGTGCCCGACGTCCCATTTTATATGGGCCTACGGTAAATTCAGTGACAAGGACTAAGTCGTAACAAGGCACGGCTAGCGGAAGCTGGTCGTGGAATAATT
>CAYQYW010000005.1:0-66803 GCA_964421995.1 uncultured Candidatus Saccharibacteria bacterium | reverse complement strand
TTGGTGGACCCGACAGGAATCGAACCTGCGACCTCCGGAATGCAAAACCGGCGCTCTAGCCAACTGAGCTACGGGCCCATAACACAATAGTATACGTTATTTTTTCTTTAGCGCAAGATCAATAATGTGGTCAAGAAACTCTGGAAGACTTGACCCGACGGCAGATAAACTCTTCGGGAATAAGGACATTTCCGTTAATCCAGGGAGCGTATTCACTTCTAAAAAATAAATTCCACGAGGAGAAACAATAAAGTCAGAGCGAGAGTAATGTCGTAAACCTAGTTCTCGATGAACCTCTCTAGCAGTATCTTGGATATATTTTTTTTCTGCATCAGTAAAGGATGCTGGACAAATATCCTTTGTTTTGGGGCTATATTTCGCATCATAATCAAAAAACTGATTCCCTGGAATAATCTCAATTGGAAACAATGTGTAGTGTGATTCATTTCTAAAATTATCAATAACTCCACAAGATGCTTCCCTGCCAACAATGTACTCTTCAATAAGTACCTTTGAACTATATCCAAACGCTATTTTTATTCCGCTCTTAAATTCAGTGAAGTTTTTTGCAATCGTAACTCCTACCGAAGAACCGGCAGAAGTGGGTTTAATAACGCACGGCATAGGAAAACTTCTAAATAAATTTACTACATCGTTGTGTAAGGTGTTCGTCACCCCGAGCGTCTTGTAGTGTGGTGTTAAAATAGAAACTTTTTCTTTGGCAAGTGGTTTATTCATTCCAATAACCGACGAGAAGGAGTTAGATCCCGTATAGGGCACTCCAAACTTTTCTAGGAGCCGCTGCACTTTACCATCTTCTCCATACTCACCATGAAGCGCGATCATAGCAACATCAATGTCCTGTAACGCTTTTTGAGGAGACACCGGTCTTCCATTTCGGTGCCAAACACCTGCTTTATCAATAAAGAGGTCTCGAACACTATATTTATCTGAGGAGAGATTAGTAAGAACCCGACTTCCACTCATAAGAGAGATATCGTATTCATTACTGGGTCCACCTCGCAAGACACCGACAGTATGCTTTGACATATGTTTAGTATATCACAATTGATTATTCCTCTTTAAATGATGGGGCAATACCAACAGTAACACTGTCACTAATTACTCCCGTGTCTGAATTGCAGGTAATGGTGTACGTGCTTTTTTCATTAATCGCCACTCGTTGCTGACCACTAACTCTTGTCGTGCTGTATGATTCGGCAACCGATGGGCCAGTTACCACACATGAACTAACATCACGTGCTGTCCAAACAACAGTTATTTGAGCTCTTTTTCTAACCAGTGCAACAGGTGGTACGGTTGCAATATCTACCGTTGGATTTAAGATAGCTGATTGAGCTTCACTATTATCTCCAGCAGAACTACATCCAGCATCAGCAAGATCTATATCTCCATCACTATCGTTATCAATACCATCAGAACACTGTGTTGGTAGACCTTCAGTTAAATCGCTCGCCCCTGAACACGAAACATCATTTGGATAATCAATATCTCCGTCACCATCATTATCAATACCATCAGAACATTGAGGTTCACCCACTGTAAATACATATGTTGAACTTGTATTATTTAATTCATTTACTTCAACAATACTTCCGGGATTAGTAGTTCCGGTACTCCCTGAACCACCAGTACTACCATCCGCGTCGCAGACATACAGTATTGTCTTAATTACACAACTATTATTAATGCTATTAATTTTGCATAGGCTCGGCTCAGAGCAAATCTTTCCTTCTGGATCATCTGGACATACCGACAGACTTTGATATGCGTTGTTTATATCAGTTATAGGGCACCAAAAATCTGTATAGTCGGTATCAAAATACTCCCAGGTACTGGTAGTTTGACCAGAAACAACAACCTTAACTGTCGGAGAATATACTCCACCATATCCATCTTCGCAGTCTAATCGATACGTTGTAGTAACCATTGGAGAAACGGTTACTGATCCCTGACCAGACAGAAGAGGATTTAATTCCCTTTGCACCGCAGTACACAACTGTTCATTCTTTGGATCCTGTATAGAAATATCTGTTGATTCACCAACAGTAATTGAACTATCGTCTGCTACCAACATCATCGTTGGAACACTACATACTATGCTAGGTCCTCCTCCATCATTAAGCTCAGGAATGCAGAATGGACCACAAAGCGCAGTTGTGGCCGGACATGCATATGTCCTCAACTCACCTTCAGTTCTTCTTGTTGCAGAACCAACATCCACAACAGCTCGAATGGAATGTGTGCCAAGAACGGTCGTCCAATTTGTTGATGATATTTTTTTGCTATTTTTGCCATCAAGATCAGAAAGAGAATCCGAAGTAAGGAGCACATCAAAGCTTCCGTCATTATTAATATCTAACTCAAATACATTTAGTATTTCACCTAGGGCACGTGCGTCCCCCATATTAGAAATAACTGATTCAAACGATACTTGTTTACCCGCTCCATTTAAATTACCTGTTTTCAAAGTTGGTCTTCCTGCAACTAAATCTAGAGATGCTGAAACCGAAACCTGAGCAGTTGCAATCGCAGACCCCGATGAGCCAGTACAAGTCACTGAATACGTAGTGGTAATGTTTGGCAAAACACTAACGCTTCCAGACAACGCTCCTCCTGTTAGAAAACCAGAACCAGCGCAGCTTGTTGCTCCAGAACTACCCCAGGTAAGTGTTGAAGCATTTCCAACATTAATCGCCGAAGAATTTGCAACAAGTGTCGCGGTTGTACTAGTAACAATACCGCACGGCGCAACTCGAGCATCTACTTCGGTGTCTATACCAATGTGAGGCCACCCATTACCATATTGATCACACAGATCACTTTTCACACAGATCATTAAAACTCCAGAACCAACATACAGTGGACCCGTACCAGAACTCTCCAACGAATACGGGTTATCAACTGTTTCAAAAAAATCATATCCAGCTGGGCAAGTCGTTTCTGGATTGGTGATACTAGTTCCCGCAAAAATCGGTTCACCGCCATTACCAAATATAGATCGTCTTGCATCAGCATCGGACGCAACAAACATCGATAGAAGTAGAAACAATGCGATTATAAATTTTCCTTTACGTATATTCATATTATTTACTCCATAATAACATTTTTGCATTCTTGCTCACGGGCAATTCTTTGCTTAATAATTCTTTATTGTTTGAAGTCCAAACTGATATATATGTTCTTTCATTTAAACGTTTTAATAATGCAATCCTTCCATCATCTGACACCGCAGCATCATACACACCTGGGATCACTAAAAAAAAGTCCTCGAGTAAGCTAAGTGGTCGCAGAGAAAGCACACTGTATATATGAACTGAGTTATTAGTGCTCACTAGTGCAATTTTATTCCCAGACCTAGATGGCTGTATCGTACTGGCAACCGGAATGGTTGGTGTTTCGGTATCAAGGTAGTCCCCAAATTCAAAATCAAATAATCTAAACCCATCAGAGGTACCAAGTGCAGCATACGCTCCATCATTAAGGAAAAATGGAGTACTTCCAAGATCAAATATTTCTATTTCTTTGTCTTGTATCTTGTACACACTTCGTTCATTTCTATCATTTAATTCTCCTGAAGAAAACAAGACTAACTTATTTGAAATTGCTATATCTTTTATTTTGCCTGCACTTGTTCCAATAACTTCACCACTTGTAAACGAAGTGAACTGTAAAATGCTACCGCTTGATGAAAGCAAAATACTTACTAAATCAGAGGATAATGCCGCTTCATTTATTTCTCCTCCCTCAAGTAAAAAAGTTCCAAGTTCTTTTAACTCACCAGAGACAGGCTCAAACGCATAGAGTGTATTGTTGTCATATAGAATGACGTGATTAGTATCAGTTGGAATATTAAACGATGAAGATTGACCATTATCAAATCTCAGAAGAATAAAAATCACTACAATAATTCCGACAATAACTAATGCAACAAGAATAAATGGCGGGAACATGCTTTCCTTTTGTGCAGGTTCCGACGAGATATTTATATCTTCTTCCATAGTGAAATAATACCAGGAGTGCTATACGTTTGTGTATGAAGTTATCCCCGAATTATTGTTTTTTAAATGTTGGCACGACCCCTACTATTAAACTACCATTAATGATTCCCTGGTCTGAACCACAGAAAGAACTATATACGTATGTATATTAATAATTTCTTAATGCCCGATGATACAAAATTGCAAAACGATGTGCCTCGCTATTTGCTAACAATATTCCTCTATCATACTTTTTAATTATTTCTTTTCTGCCAAGAATATCTTTTGGTTTATGTTTTTCATTTTTAACTACTGCAACAACACTAATTTCTAATCCGTAGTTACGCAAGACAGACTCAGCTACTCTTTTATGAGCAACTCCACCATCTACAACAATCAACTTGGGGTATACCCACTCATCGTGGTTTAGCCTCCTCTCTAATAATTCTTTGAGTGAGGCAATATCATTATTTTGATCAATGGAGATTTTAAACTTCCGATATCCTCCCTTTTTCAGTTCCCCGTCTTCAACAACCGTCATTACACCAACCGTATTCTTCCCGCTCATATGCGCTACATCATATGCCTCAATTCTAAAGTACTCCTTTGGAGTAGCCATTTCCTCTTTAATCAAGGAAACATCTTGTATGTGATGTAATGCAAAAATCTGCTTCCTTACCACCATCGCCATTTCAAACTCACGCTTCTTCGCATGCTCCAGCATGATCTTATCAAGTCTCCGAAGCAGTGTTTTCTTTTTCCCCTCGAAGAATAATTTTAAGTGAGTAATGGTCCTTCCGTAGTCACTCACTTCCTTAGGATACAATCCAATCTCCTGATTAAAGGTAAGTTGTTGTGCGTTCATATCCTCAAGCGGTCTTCTTGTGTCAAAAAAGGGGAAAATCTTTCTAATTATTTTTAATGCTTCTTTTAATTGCCCCCCATGAGGAAAGGGTCCAAACAAATACTTTGGATTAAAATTTCCTAAATCTTTTTCTCGTACAATTAAAACTCTTGGGTATTTCTCCTTCGTGAATACAACGTAATTAAAACTCTTGTCATCCTTCTGGATTGAATTGTATTTAGGTTTGTGTCTCTTTATTAAATTTGCTTCTAGTAGCAACGCCTCCAAAACAGAGTCAGTTTCTTTATACTCAACGTTTATCGCCTTCTCTATCATCTGGACGATAAGCACGCTTCGTTTTACCGCAATGTCCGTAGTAAAGTAGCTCTTTACCCTACTCTTCAATGAAGTAGCCTTGCCAATGTACAGAATTTCACTGTGGGGACCAATAAAGAAATACACTCCTGGACTGTCAGGTAAATCTAATTTCATACTTGTATACTATAGCAAAACCTACTTGTTAGAGCAGGTATTGTTAATCAATCAAGTTTTTAGAATTCCTTGATACTAGTTTTCTCTTTTTGTATTTTTTGGCTGGCAGGTTCTAGTTTCTACGCTGCAATAGAGCCCACGTCCACAGTGCCCCATCTTTGGAGTACACCCAACTCCCATCTTTCCTTTCCTTTCAAATATACTCATATTATGTAATTAAATACTAAGAGCTAAATGTAACATATAGATTATTTTTGTCAAACAATTTACATAAGCTTATAACACCTTCTTTAGATATTTTGCCGTATGAGACCCCTTCGTCCTCGCGACTTCCTCTGGAGTTCCCTTTGCAACAATAGTTCCACCATTCACTCCCCCATCTGGGCCAATATCAATAACATAATCGGCACTTTTAATGATGTCCATACTATGCTCAATCACCATTACCGTATTTCCTCTATTTACTAGTTCTTGTAAAATTTCAATCAACTTTTTGACATCCTCATAATGCAGTCCAATAGTTGGCTCATCAAGAAGATAGATGGTTTTTTGTGTATGCTGTCGGTATAACTCTGAAGATATCTTCACTCGCTGTGCCTCTCCGCCAGAAAGTGTCTTTGCAGATTGCCCAAGCTCCAGGTATCCAAGACCAACATCATTTAATGTTTTCAGTCGATCATAGATTGCAGGGATATCTTTGAAAAACTCTAGCCCTTCTTCGGCAGTCATCTTTAACACATCATGAATGCTTTTCTTTTTGTACAACACGCTCAGCGTTTCTTTCATGAACCGCTTTCCATTACAAATATCACAGGTTACGTATACCGTCGGTAGAAAATGCATCTCTACTGCAATTAGTCCATTACCCTGACATGCTTCACACCGTCCACCCTTCACGTTGAAAGAAAATCGGCCTGGCTTCCACCCTCGTGCTCGTGCTTCTTCGGTAGCAGAGAACAAATCTCTAATGTGGGTAAACGCGCCCGTGTAGGTAGCTGGGTTTGAACGCGGTGTTCTTCCAATCGGAGACTGGTCAATCAAAATTGTTCTTCCAACATATTCACTTCCCTCAAAACGCTTGCAGTTAAATACTTTATTTGTTCTATACTTCCGATCGAATCGTGCTCGGAGATTCTTATTCAAAATTTCATACATGAAAGTAGACTTACCTGATCCAGACACACCAGTAATCATTATCAGTCGTCCAAGCGGTACATCAATATTCATGTTTTTAATATTAAATATCTTTCCGCCACGGATTTTAAGGGTACCTTTATTTGAGCTCCTTCGAGTTTTCGGAACTTCAATTACCTTGTCTCCTCGAAGGTAATCAAGTGTTATCGACTTTGATGGATTTGTCTTTGCAGTGAGTAGTTTTTCTAAATCTCCGGAAACTACAATCTCTCCACCATGCACTCCTGCACCCGGTCCAATATCTACTAGGTAGTCTGCTGCAAAAATAGTATCTTCATCGTGCTCCACCACAATAATGGTGTTACCTAAATCTCTTAATGTTATTAGTGTTTTGATTAATCGATCATTGTCTTTCTGGTGCAATCCAATAGTTGGCTCATCAAGTATATACATCGCTCCAACTAACCCAGAGCCTAGTTGAGAGGCCAATCGTATTCGTTGTGCCTCTCCACCTGAAAGCGTGTTGGCACGTCGATCAAGCGCCAGGTACTCAATTCCAACATTAATCATAAACTGAAGACGATTCTGTATTTCTTTCACCACTACGTTAGAAATTTCCTTCTGTTGTTCAGTTAACTCAATGGTATCAATGAAATCTTTTGCATCTTTAATTGAAAGACTGGTGAGATCAACAACATTCTTTCCGATTCCGTTATCGTTTGAAATGTATACTCGTAGTGCCTCAGGTCGAAGGCGTGCTCCATGGCACACCGAACATATTTCATGGTTAAAAAATCCTGCAGTTCCTAAACCATTACATTCTGGGCACGCCCCGTACGGCGAGTTAAAGGAAAACAGTCGTGGTTCTATCTCAGGAAAAGAAGATCCATCAATAGGACAAATAAACTTGGCAGAGAGAATCTCTTCAGTTCCATCAACATTAACAATTTTAATCAATCCATCTGCCTCTTCCAGCGACAACTCAATCGCCTCTGATAGTCTCTCGTGTGTGTTTTCTTTACTCTCTTTAAACTCACTGACGTACACCTCATCAACAAGTACATCGATGTCATGTTTTTTTGTTTTGGTAAGCGTAATTTTCTCTCGAAGTGCAAATTTCTTTCCGTCAACCATTACATACTCAAATCCCTTTCCTAGAAGGTCATACAAAAGCTGATAATATTCACCTTTTCTTCCAACTACCACAGGTGCATAGATTGAAATCTTTTGATCACTATATTCAATACCGAGCGCTTTTTTTGTAGTAAGATTAGTTTTCTCAATTTTTGTAATGATGATCTTAATAATTTCCTCCTTCGTGAGTCGTTTAATAATAACATCATCATTTAAACAGTAGGGCTGCCCAACTCTCGCGTAGAGAATTCGCAGATAGTCGTAAATTTCCGTAATCGTCGCAACCGTTGATCGAGGATTATTTGATCTACTCTTTTGGTCTATTGAAATAGCGGGGGAAAGTCCAATCGTCTCCTCTACATCTGGCTTCTGCATCTGATTCAAAAACTGTCGAGCGTACGCTGACAAAGACTCCACATACCTTCTCTGCCCTTCCGCAAAGATCGTATCAAACGCCAATGAAGATTTACCAGAACCTGAGAGCCCTGTAAATACAATCATTTTATTTCGAGGCATCTCCACCGTCACATTCTTTAGATTATGTGTTTTTGCCCCTTTTATTATTATTTTCTTGCTTTCCATCCTGTGCCCTATGGCTATACGCTAAATCTCCCCGTGAGTGGGGATGTATGCACTATAGCAAAGGAACTATCCACTTACAAGATTACTGGAGAGTAGTATACTAAAGTAATGATACACATAAGTAAACAATTCTATATAATTGTCAGTGGAGTAATCTTTACATTTGTAGGACTCCTCCATGGAGTGAGAGCATACAATGGATGGGAGCTTGCGGTGAATGGAACTCTCATACCTTTTTGGGTAAGTTGGGTAGCAGTACCTACTGCTTTTATCCTAGCGCTTTCAGCTATTAAACACTCACGTTAGTTATACCTTTCTTCTTCCAACTCTCGAATCTCATCCCGTAATATCGCAGCAGTTTCAAAATCAAGAATCTTCACTGCGGCATTCATTTGTCGTTCTTTTTGCTTAATGAGCTTCTTAGGGTTTTTCTTGTATAGCTCACGATCTACCATCAGCAACGTAGACACTGTCCTTTGATGCTCTGACTGCATTTGATCAGTAATATCTTTAATTGCTTTGGTAATTGTCTTGGGTGTGATGCCATGCTTCTTGTTATATACCTCTTGAATTTTCCTTCTTCTATTCGTTTCAGCAACAGCCCTCTCAATTGACCCAGTAATCTTGTCAGCGTAGAGAATCACACGACCAGAGACATTTCTAGCAGCCCTACCAATTGTTTGAACGAGTGACGTTTCAGAACGTAAGAATCCTTCTTTGTCAGCGTCTAGTATTCCAACCAACGTAACTTCAGGTAAATCTAACCCCTCTCGAAGTAAATTCACCCCAACCAACACATCAAACTTCCCTTTCCTGAAATCTGTTAAGGTAATAATCCTATCAATGGTCTTCACATCACTGTGGAGATACTCTGACTTAATTTTCTTCTCCTTAAAGAATTCACTCAAGTCTTCTGACATTTTTTTCGTTAGTGTGGTTACCAGTATTCTGCCTCCCTTCTTTATTTCTTTTTCTACTTCAGTAATGAAGTGCTTCACTTGATTTTCTAGAGGAACAATTTCAATCTTTGGATCAAGAAGTCCTGTTGGCCGAATGATCTGCTCCACCACTTCACCACTATGCTCCAACTCATAGACACCTGGCGTGGCGCTCGTATATATGGTTGAACCAACACGCTCTTCAAACTCATCAAAAGTTAAGGGTCTGTTGTCTACCGCAGAAGGAAGACGAAATCCATGCTCTACTAAAGTATTTTTTCGTGATCGGTCTCCTGCATACATTCCTCCAATCTGCGGCACCGTAACGTGGGATTCATCAATAACCGTTAGGAAATCTTTTGGAAAATAGGAAAGCAATGTATGTGCTGGCTCCCCTTCCATCCTTCCATCAAAATGCCGTGAGTAATTCTCAATGCCATTACAATATCCAATTTCCTTAATCAGTGCCAAGTCATAGTTTGTTCTTCTTTTTAGCCGCTCAGCCTCAAGAATCTTTCCCTCAGCATCAAACACTTTCAAGCGCGCGTCTAATTCTTTTTGTATATCTCGAGTCGCCCTTTTTCGCTCTGCTTTAGGAGTTATAAAATGTTTTGCAGGAAAGAGAAAATAGGAATCAACTTCTTCGATCACACTACGCGATACTGCATTTAGTTTTGTAATTGCCACAATCAAAGGCCCAGAAAATGAAACTCGGTAAATTACTTTTTCAGCAGTAGGCATAATTTCAACAGTGTTTCCAATTGATCGGAATTTCCCTGGCAGTAAATCAGCATTTGTCCTCTCAAAATAGACCCGCACTAGATTTCGTATCAACTCGGTACGATTGACGATGCCTCCCACCTTTAACTCAATATGTACTTTCTTGTATTCTAGGGGTGAACCAAGTCCATAGATGCACGAAACAGAAGCAACAATAATTACGTCTTTCCGAGAAAGGAGCGCTTGTGTACTTGCATGTCGTAATCGATCAATCTCTTCATTAATCTGCGCCTCTTTTTCGATATAGGTATCACTTACGGGTACATAGGCTTCTGGTTGGTAGTAGTCATAGTACGAAACAAAGTAATGTACTGCATTATTTGGAAAAAACTCTCGAAACTCAAGCGCAAGCTGCGCAGCCAATGTTTTATTATGAGCAATAATAAGTGTTGGCTTCTGCACGTTTTCTATTACGTTTGCAATGGTAAACGTCTTTCCAGACCCTGTCACACCTAAAAGCGTCTGATGTTGTTTATCAATTCCAGCAATGAGTTTTTTTATTGCTTCCACCTGATCTCCAGCAGGTAGGTAGTCTGATATAAGTTTAAACATAATACTTTCCTAAAAATTCCTCTTTGTACTCAAAAAATCGATCGTCTAAAATAGACTGTCTAATATTTTTAACTAAATCTGAAATAAACCGAACATTATGCATCGATGCAAGGGTGCTACCTAACATTTCTTTTGCTCTGAATAAGTGCGACATATACGCATATGTATAGTTCCCAAACGGAGTAATATCTCGTATATATTTCTCATTGAATAAATTCACTCTACCATGTTCTGTATATACGGTTCCATTTCGTCCAAGTCTAGTGGGTGCAACACAGTCAAACAAATCAGCACCATTTTCAACCCCCAAGAATAGATCAAGTGGTTCTCCTATACCAAGCAAGTGCTTCGGTTTATCAGCTGGTAGAATTTCGTTTACCCATTTTACTGCAGTTCCTATATCTTCCTTTGAAAATGATCCTCCGATGCCAAATCCATCAAAATTCATTCCTCCAATAATTTTCGCACTCTGCTTTCGTAAATCTTCGTATCTTCCACCTTGCACAATTCCAAACAACGCTTGTTTTGATAATCCTTGGCGATGAGCTTTACGGGAACGACCTGCCCAGCGATGTGTTCGATTCATTGCTTCTTGTTGATAGCTGTATGGTGCGTCAGCAGACGTACACTCATCAAAAGTAAATATCATATCTGCACCAATGTTATGTTGTATTTCAATTGACCGTTCTGGTGTGAACCGATGCAAACTTCCGTCAATATGAGAGGTGAAACTCACCCCCTCTTCATCAACAATAGCAAGTTGCCCATGTTGTGAGCGTATTCCTTCGTCGTATACCGCTAAGGATTCTTCTTTTGTATGAGTAGTAAACTTGGAGACCGTCTTATCAAACCCTGCACCAAGTGAAAATACTTGGAATCCTCCCGAATCAGTCATCGTAGGGCCACTATAGTTCATGAATTGATTTAAGCCGCCTGCGTCGCGCACCACCTCATCTCCCGGTTGAAGATATAAATGGTAGGTGTTTGCAAGAACCGCCTGTACACCTGATTCATCAATTTGTTCTGGTGTCATTGCCTTGAGTGTTGCCTTGGTGCCAACAGCAACAAACGCTGGGGTTTTAATTACCCCATGTGGGGTTTCAAGAATTCCCGCTCTACCAAGCGTAGTAGTAAGTTTTTTCTGTATACTAAATTTCATCACACAAACTATACGTTAAACACAAACAGCCCACAAGGCGGGCTGTTTAAATTCAATACTAACTTCGCTTCCTATGAAAAGGGGTTTCCAAATCCAAACAAAATAAATATTACAAGGAGAGCGACCCCCATTACAACTCCTTGTTTTATAGTAATTTTTTTCATATCTATATACTACCCTATAATGGTAAATTATCGTAGCTTTTTAATCTCCTCTATGAAGGACACTCGCCGGGAACATAAGACCCCACCAATCGATTAGAGCACGCGCCACATGAATTAGAAAATGTTTGTTGCACTCTGTCACATGGTTCGGTAATACACTGAACCAAAACTGTTGCACAGACCGGTGCATAATCTGCAGTACAAAATTGAGCGTCTCTTTGCTCCTCAGTACAAAGAACCGATATATCTTCTATATACGTTATTCCGCTATATATACACTGTCGTGGGTACGATTCCATTACGGTACCAGTTTTCTCTACACAGGATTCAAAATCATGCACCTGAATCTCAAAGGTCTGATACGTAATAAATGCAATCAAGAGAAGGACCATCATGGGTAATATATATCTTTTCATCTTCCTTGTTTTTTGAAATAACCCTGGTGATATTCTTCTGCTTCATAGAACATTCCAGCCGGAAGAATTTCTGTTTTAATATTCTCTGGTAACAGTTCTCGTGCAATCTTTTCCTGCTCGTCTGTATGAAAAAAAATAAGAGATTTATACTGTGTGATCGCCTCTTCGTATGGTGCATCCATAGAAAAAAACGCCTCAAGAAGCGCTTTATAGGAAATTTTCTCTGGATCATATTCAACCCTCACTACTTCGCTGTGCCCCGTAGTTCCCTGACTGACTTCCTCATAGGTTGGATTGTCAGTATCTCCCCCAGCAAATCCTACAACCGTCTTAACAACACCAGGAAGCTTGCTAAAGGTTAATTGAGGCCCCCAGAAACATCCTGCACCAAATGTAGCTAACTCTGTCATCTACTCTAATAATACTCTTAAAGTCTAAAGAAAGCTACTTTGTAACTTTTCAAGTAGTTCCTTGGGATTAGTAACAATAGAATCTGGATTTCCCCTTTCTATAGAACCCCTATCATGATATCCCCAAGTAACACCTATTGTTTTCACTTTACTTTTCTTACCTTCAAGAATATCACCAAGCGTATCAGTAATAAATAAACAATCTTCTGGGGTGTATTTTTCCAAAATACTATTTATTTTTTCTGTCTTACTATACGCAATATCATTTCCAAGAATGTCCTCAAAATAACGACGTAGGTTATTTTTCTCTAAATACTCGTTAATGATGAATGTCAAAGAAGCTGACACAATAAATAAAGTACACGATTCTGATGTTTTCCGGATCACCCTATCTATTTTAGCAACAGGATCAACTTTCATTATTTTAGTTGAATATTTTCCAAAAAAGTAATTGATAAGAAGTTTACTAGTTATATTTTCTCTTTGTAATCCATGATTAACATTTCCATCAAACATCCGTAAAAACCTCTCTTTCGACAAGCTAGGTTTTATTTCATGTAATATGTCATAGGAAAAGTCTGACGTTGTTACAATCACTCCATCAAAATCAAAGATTAGTGCTTTCATTTTTTTTCAAATACTCAAGTACTTCGTCTAGTACATTTCTCGCTTCAACATAGGTAAGTAATTCTTTTGCTTCATCATACGTTACCCATTTTGCTTCAGAAATTTCATATTTAAACTTATCAATTGGACCTCCACAAACTTCATTTGAAAAACCAATAAAGAAATGAACTGTTTTTTCAGTATCATTATTCATAATATATTTTTCAGTAAATCTAGTATCTTCAAGAATTGTAATATTCTTGAGTCCCGTTTCTTCATACAGCTCTCTTTGTACCGTCTCAATTGAAGTTTCTCCTTCTTTTTGGTGACCTTTAGGGAAAGCCCAATGTCCCGTTTGGTGATGTACCAATAAATATCTAGGTACAGCTCCCTTGCAAACTACTACCACTCCCAATGATTGATCCTTTTTCATATGCTCATATACTATACCAGTTTCTTAATTCAGAGACCTACCATTCTAAGTAACTTTTTTTGTGAGTTTTTTGAACTGTCAAAAAAGCGTCCATATTTAGATGGACAATGGTCTTATCCATATGGGACCAGTAACCCCATAGGGCGGAGACATTGTTTGATTTTAGTAAAATAATTCTGTAATATTCTAAAATGAGTATTCAAGAAAAATTCCCCCTTGAGGAAGAGTTTAGAGACAATCCGGACTACAAACCTGAACCTGGAAAAGAATGTTGTAGTTGGCTGTGCATTTTACCTGGAATGTGTTGCCCTCAATGTGAGAAAGAGTACGATGATATATAAATTAGTTAGCAAAAACTTGTTTTTAGATTTATAAGGTGAATATGAAAATGATTTAATATTGTTTTTTCTTTTGCTGAAACCTCAATGAAATATGTATACTTTTCGCTTAAAAAGCCATTTTTTAATTCTTCATATTCTTCTAATTCATCTTTAGTGAGTTTATTTTCCACAACATGTCGTATTGGAACAACCATATCATGAACACGAGCAATACGATCATATGGAAAACTATTGGTAATTACTTTCCAATACGTAAAATGGTGTAATAGTTCTTCATTACACAGAGGACAAGGATCGTCTTTTCGATTCTTTTTATGCTTCGAATAGATGGCCTCTCCTTTTACTGTTCTTAATGTTTTCATAATTATTTCAATGATCTACAATAAAATTGTGAATTTATCTTAATACTTTTTATTGCCTTAATCATCAAGGTTATAAGCTATTTTAGAAGAGATTAAAGTCACTCTTCTAAAATAGCTTTTATTCTTCTTACCCCTGCAGAACTAGCCTCTTCTTTTTTGATTTTAAAGGTGCCCTTGATTTCTTTTGTGTTTTTAACATGTGGTCCGCCACATAATTCTTTTGAATAGACAGTTCCGTCTGAACAAACAACGCTGTACACATTCACCGTATCAGGATATTTCTCCCAAAAACTTCCTTCGACGCCCTGTTCCTTTGCTTTTTCTTTTGGTATTTGTTCAGTGATGACATTACATTTATTTTGAATTGCCCTATTAACATATTCTTCTACCTTATTTAGAATTTCTCTACTAACTTTTTCAGAATGAGTGAAATCAAAACGAGTACGTTCAACAGTTATGTTCGATCCTGCCTGGTGTACATCTTTGCCCAAGTATTTTCTAAGTCCTGCTAGCATAAGGTGTGTTGTGGTATGGAGCATAGTTATCTTTTCATTGTTGTCTGCAAGACCTCCTTTAAATTTCTGCCCTACCCCTTTTCGTGATTCCTCTTGATGCTTTTTCATTTCTTCATGGAATGCCTCTTCGTCAACAGTAATTCCACATTCTTCAGCAAATTCTATAGTAATTTCTAACGGAAATCCGTATGTAGAAAAAAGAATAAATGCATCGTGTCCAGAGATAAAACTTGTGTTATGAGAAAGCTTTTTAAATTCTTTAAGACCTTTTGTGAGAGTGACACGGAAACGTTCTTCCTCTTCTCTAAAAATTTTCTGTACATATGAAATCTTCTCAACTAATTCTGGGTAGACATCTTTATACTCAACAGCAATAATTTCAGGAAGTTCTATAAGACCATATTTAGGAATAGTAAGTCGATCAGCATGTACTATCATTCGTCGTAGAAGCCTTCGTAAGAAATAGCCTTGTTCAGTGTTTGAAGGAACAACTCCATCAACAATCATAAAGAGAGCTCCCCGAATATGATCAACGATAATCCGGAATGCATGTTTATCTTGATCGTAAGATTTTCCAGAAAGTTCTTCAAGCTTTGCAATCACCCCCTGGAAGATATTGATTGAAAATATATCAGGATTCTTATTCGCAATAGCAACAAGACGTTCTATTCCCCCACCAAAATCTACGTTCTTTTTTGGTAATAATACAAAATTTCCGTCATCTGTTTTTAGGTGAGTTATGAAAACAGAGTTTCCAAGCTCTACAAACCTTCCGCAGTCACAATTTGGATGACAATATTTTCCGTAAGCGGTGTCGTGTGGAGTACCAAAATCAAAAAATACTTCAGAATTTGGACCTCCCATTTCTCCGACTGGCATATTTTTTGGTATCCCGGCTCGAGACCACCAGTTTTTCTTTGCGGTATATTGAAAAATACGAGCATCGCCTATATCTAAATTAGCACCATGCTCTTCGCTTCCTACGTATATATCTTTTGCCTCTATACCTTTTCCAGCAAAAAGTTTCTTCCAAATACTAATAGCTTCGTCATCTCTTTTTAAATCAAAATCTTTATCTCCTGCAAATACCGTTACATAAAGTTTCTTTGGATCTATATCCATCTCGTCTGTGAGAAATTCAAAATACCAAGAAAGTTGTTCTTTTCTAAAATAATCACCAAAAGACCAGTTCCCCATCATTTCAAAAAATGTTGTGTGACGATTATCTCCTATTTCTTCAATATCCTCTGCACGAAAGCATTTTTGTAAATCAACAATCCTAGATCCTTTAGGATGTGCTTCACCTAAGAGGAACGGTACCATTGGCTGCATTCCAGACCCAGTAAATAAAGTGGTTGGGTCATTTATTGGTACAAGTGATGCAGATGGAACAATCGCATGTTTTCGTTTCTGAAAAAATTTAAGATATCGCTTTCTAGCCTCACTGTATTCCATAATTAGTTATAATAGAATATCAGAAATATTATAAAAATGTCAAATAAGCTTTTTATTACTTTGTTGCACTGATTTTTACATATGTAATACTAATGCAGTATAATAAAACACAATGACTAATATTCACTTTTTAAATGGATCATTTGTTTCTGAGGAAGAACTTCTTATCTCTCCACGAGATCTTGGGTATTCTCGAGGATATGCAGTTTTTGAATTGATAAGAACATATCCACACCATAAACCGTTTATACTAAAAAAACATATTGATCGACTCTATCAATCGGCAGCTAGTATAAGTCTTTCAATTCCATGGGAGAAAAAACAAATCATTAAGTGGGTTTTCGATACGCTTGCTAAAAATAAAACTGCTGATGAAAAAGTTCTCCGAATTGTTATTTCAGGCGGACCCTCAAACACTTTAGTTCCACCAAAAACACCGACCATAATGATTATTGTTGATTCGTTTTTTGTTTTTGCAAAAGAAATGTATGAAGATGGAGTAAGTGTACACCTGATTGAATTTGAACGGTACAAAGCAAACGCAAAAACTAATAACTATATTGAATTAGTACGGAACATACATCTTTTTGAATCATTAAGTATTGCTGAACTAATTTACCATTCAGATAATATAGTGCGAGAGGGTGCTTGTAGTAATATTTTTGCTGTTATAAACAACAGGCTTCTTACTCCGCAAAATAACATTTTATATGGAATAACACGAGGAGTATTACTTGAAACCCTAACACTTGATATTCCAATTGTAGTTGAAGACTTTTCAGTAGATGATCTTAAGAATGCATCAGAAGTGTTCTTGTCGGTAAGTGCTAAAGAGGTGGTTCCCGTCACTAAAATAGACAATAATCCTGTTGGAGATGGTAAAGTTGGATTAATCACAAAAACAGTTATGAATCAATTCCATGACTACACGTTGTCAGACCTGTGGTAAGAAAATATTCTATTAACTCCACAAATAAAGTTTGTTGTCTTTAAGACTTACAAATGAATTACAAGTCAAACGAATAGTATCAGAATTAATACCATCAACTTGATGAAAGTTTCTTGTGCTAAAAATAATTACATCACCTACATGAGGAGTAATTGTTGTTGAAGGAACATTTTTTAAAAGTCCTTCATCAAAACCTTTTGGACCCTTTTCTTCTACGTCTTGATTATATTTATCATCCTCAGGTATCCACGGTCGATTATATATAGTTAACTCTCCTCCTAATTCAGGCATTTGTAAATAAATAACAATACCGAACTGTGCTTCCATGTTTGAAACCCACCACCCTGGTAATTGATGAGTGGCATAGTCAAAATGTGCAGTACTTTTTTGTTGCATTGCACGAATAATACCAGAAAAATATTTTAAATTCCCCATAGTAGGCTCACGAGCAATGTTTGTTTTGTAACTAATAGAAAATAACTCGATCAGTTTGTTAACTGGATCTAGAGTAGTAGAAAAAATGTTTTCTCTAATACGAGAATGTTCTGGTTCAAGCGCAAAATAAGCTGCTTTTCCATTTAGTTTCGAATAATACTCAGTCGCACAAACACCAATTCTACCCTGTTTGTATTCAAAATTTTGATACCATAGAATCCCCTGTGAAAATATATTCTTCACAATTGTATCTAGCACATCCGGTGAATAAAAATTGGCTATTTGTATTGCTGGAATGTCATTGTTCGCAAGTTGAGGAAGTAGTATACCTGGATCAAAATCATTTTTAGACTCTATTTTTTTGACTTTCCAAGTAGTATCTAACATAATCACAATTATACAATAAATGTAAAAAAATGCTATGATAGATTTTATTATCAAATTTAAGTAAATCAAATGGCTTCAATCAACATTATGCTCATAGGAGCGGGATTTCATGCTCGAAGAATATACATTCCTACACTAATAAGATATTCAAAATCTATGCCAATTACCTTAGTTGGTGGTGTAGATCTAACTTCACAAAAAGACGTTATAGAGAAATATTTACATGAAAACAATTATGATCTTGAAATGATTTATTTGGACACTGATTATTTGGATTCTAATTCCATTGAACTAGGGTTAAGTCTTCAGAAGAATGTTATTAGTGAACTTGATGCATTTGTAGATAAGTTCAATATTACTGGAGTGATTATCTCAACAGACCCCTTATCTCACAAAGTATACGCAGAATGGGCTCTTAAGCGAAATTTACACATTCTTATGGATAAACCTATTTCTGTAAGAAAATTTCAGAATACAAAACTCTCTCAAGCTGTCGGAGTATTGGAGGATTATTATGATCTTCTTGAGTCATACAAGAAAGTGCAGGATAAAAAATCAACAATTTTTTCAATAAATATACAACGAAGATACGATTATGGTTTTGAAAAAGTAAAAAAACTAATTATAGAAGCAAAGGAAAAATTTAACATACCCGTTACTTCAATTCAAGCAATGCATGCTGATGGAACGTGGGTCTTTCCAAAAGAAATACTTTTTCAAAAATCACACTCCTATCAGGATGGATATGGTAAATGCTCGCACAGTGGATATCATATTTTTGATATGGTTTGGCAATTATATGAAGCTGGAATAGTCCAAGAAAAACAACCGAATAGTATGCAAATTTTTTCTTCTGCGTTATTTCCAAGTGGCTTTAGGGTGAATATAACTGAACGAGATTATCGTAACTATTTTAAGTCAGAATACCAAGAATCTAATCTAACTCGAGAAGAATATGTAGAGGAAACTAAAGAATATGGAGAAATTGACTCATTTAATATTTTACGATTCTTAAAAAATGGTGAAAATATCTGTAACGTGTCTATTAACTTATTACACAATAGCTTTTCGAAGCGTGCTTGGGCAATTCCAAACAAAGATTTATATAAAGGAAATGGTCGAGTAAAACATCAACAGTTCATAATTCAACAAGGACCTTTCCAGTCTATTCATGTTCACAATTATCAGTCAGAAGATATGCATGATATTGATAACACAGACGAATTTGATATCGGTGGCAACAATCACTTTGATATCTATATTTTCCGAAATAATAAAATGTTTGGGTCTGGAAGTTCTTTTAAAAAGATTACAGGAAAAGATATCGAAAAAAACATTGACGGCCAATTAACCATTGAAAAAGCAAAAGATCGGGTAATCTTAGAATATCTTAATTTTATGCTTGGAAATATTAAAAAAGAAGATCTGAAATCTAATATAGATTCACAGACCATGCCAGTAAAAATAATGAGTGGAATTTATCAATCAAATGCTCTTCTATATCAAAATGAAAATCCATTGGTTACGCTCGATATTTAATCTTGTTTCAAAAGATTAAGGAGATTACCTTTAATGCCAAAAGTAGACCATAACTCTTCAGGGCTCATAGTAGAGTATTCCTGTCTTTTTTTCAATGCTTTAGAAAGTATCTTACGAAGTGCCTTTTCTTCTTGTGAAATAATTTCAAAAAATAGTTCATTATCTGATAACCTCTGTGGTTGACTAATAAGTTCAACAATATCTACAAGTTTTTTTGACTTAACCCAAAGTTCTTCAATAAATAATCGTATAATTTTCCGCAGAACATAGGAATGTTTCTTTTTCCCAGGTACTAGTTTCTCGCTTATAAGACTTTTAGCTACATAATATAAATTTGCAATATAATGAGCATCACCTTTAGATAATCCAGGAATCACACCTTGAAGATTATATGAAATTTCTCTCCATGGGCGCATTGATGATTCAGAATTTCCTAAAAGGGCACATTCAACTCTACTTAAACCAAGTCCCACATCAAAAGCCATATATGGAAATTCTTCAACAGTTTTATTTTCATGTGATATACCATTAATATGAACTATTCTTCCAATTTGAATATACTCTGAAAACTTATCGACTATGTTGTCTTTAGAAAGAGTTACCTCTTCCTCAGGAATAACTCGAACTACTATACCGTGTCCGTGTAAATCTCCTTCTCCAAAACTCCATTCATGAAGAAAAGTCTTATCAGAGGGATCAAATAAAAATATTTGATGAGAAGCAACGCCTGCACATTTAAGTGCTTCATCAAAACCGACGCCCGATAGGGTTGAAAATATGAGACGATCCTGTGAAAAACCTATTTCTGAGAGTAGCTCTACAAAATAATGTACTGCTTCATTCATGCTCACATTAAAAAAACCACTGCCAAGCATATCAAACAAAGATGTATAATTTATATCAGATCGAGACGTCTCAAGATTTCCTGCCGTACCACCCAAACGTAAACATTTTTGTGAGAGAGCATAGTTTTCCATTTTTACTTCTCCTGTAAACATAGACTTAAAAGGTGTTATGGTCGCATTAGTAAAAAGAACAGTAGGGTCATCAATCACCAGTGGAAATGAGTCATAAATTTTAAATCCATGCGAACGATGATAATCAAGAAATTTCTGTTTTATCATATTGATCATATAATTGCTACCGGACAGGGGCGTACCTCGAACTTTTCAGGATATATTATATCATGTAATGCTTTCCTTATAGTAGGACCACACTTGCTTCTATTATTCATCTGTGTAATGATATATGTATCATCAGGAAAAAGCACTGCTATAGGTTCCGTCCTCTAGCGGTGCTTTTTCATTATTTTCTTTCCAACATCCTCAAGATAAAACATTTTACCTTTTGCTGCTTTTTGCAGAAGAGAAGAACACTTATCTCTATTAGGACTGATCACACCACCCAATTTGTCTTTTGTTCGTAGAAAACTCGCCAACGTATCAAAGTCTCCGTCACTCGTTACCAAAATTGCTTTACCATACTCCTGATAATAGCGCATTGTATTAAATGCCATGTCAGCATCAACATCACCTTTTTGTTTTTGACCGTTTCCAGCTGGAAGTACTGGCTTAAATTTTAAGAGATAATCTCTGTCTTGCAGATAATCATACAGCTCTCGATTTTCTGGCAAGTATCCAATAAAAATATATGCACGCTCTACATTATATTTTTCCTTTAAGTAAACACGAAACTTCCGATAACTGAGATTAATGTTAGCTTGCTTCGAACCGAGATAAAGATTTTGTGCATCAATAAATGCATAATTGGACTTCATAAAATACAGCATATCATGAGATCTTGCATTATCAGTATGCGTACAACTCTACAACTAATAGAACATGTCACTCCTATTTATACATGACACAGTAATAGTACATTAATGACTGATGCTACCCGCAACGGGACGCACCTCGAACTTCTTTTGGAGACTTAGTGTCTCAACTTTTGAAGCATTTGAGATAGTTAAGTGTATATCAGAAACAAATCTTAAACACGACAGTGTAATTTGATAAAAGAATCACCACAAATCTGCGTGAGGATATTCACTAAACAAATTATTCGACGCTTTCTGCATAGTAATGATTTGTTGGCTGAACATTTGGACCAATGGAATGTGTTGATTTTAGGTTTGGTAGCAAAGTATATTACCGATATGTGGAATAATTTAAAAAAGCCGTTTTTTGTGATGGCGCCGATGGCAGATGTGCTTGGAAAGCGCAGATTGCTGAAAATTATTACCTCGAACTGTGTCGTAGAGGGAAGAAAGCCAATACTCCGTATGCGGAGCTTGCAAATCGGTTCAAATATTCAAACGGCTACCGGACAGGGGCTCGAACCCCGATTTCTTGGACCAAAACCAAGCGTCCTACCATTAGACGATCCGGTAATAGACGTATTGAAACACTATTTTATAATATTCACAATAGCCAATTCAATCGGTAACTGAGGAACACTTGCAGAACCTATCCCACTATATGCTTCTAGAAATTCTTTTAAGAGAGAAGCATCAATTCCCTTCTCCTTACTTAATGAAGTTAAGAACATGTAGTCTTCATCTGAAAAATGACTTTTTTGATTAATGTCAGGCGCATATCGAAGTAGCAACACGGCACGCAGCTTATGTAGCAACAATTTTATAAATACTTTCATATCAACATTCCCTTCAACTGCACAATGTACGGAATTCAACGCCTTTGCTACATCTTTATTTCCGAGTGCTAAAGCTAAATCATTTACTAATGATCCCTTAGGCGCTCCCGTAATTTTCTCTACGTCTGCTACTGTAATTTCACACTCCGCTGAAGCAAGCACTTTCTGCAAGACGCCATGAGCATCACGAAAAGATCCATCTGCAAGAAGTGCTATTAATTCCGCACCCGCAGCGTCAATTTTTACCCCTTCCTTCTTTGCTACCGAGGTGATCATCTTACGCAATACATGAGTAGAAGGTTTTTTGAACGTAAATGACTGACAACGAGATATGATGGTTTCAGGTAGTTTTTCAAATTCAGTCGTTGCAAGAATAAACATCACATGTCGTGGTGGCTCTTCAAGCGTTTTGAGAAGCGCATTAAATGCTTCTTTGGTAAGCATATGTACCTCATCAATAATGTATACTTTTCGCTTAGACTCAAGCGGTAGTACATTCACTGCATCTCGTAATTCCCTAATATCATCAATTCCTCTATTTGAGGCGGCATCAATTTCATAGAGGTCATTAGTGGTTGTGCCAATTGCCTTGGCAAAAATACGAGCAAAGGTTGTCTTTCCGGTGCCACGTGACCCTGAGAAGAGGTAGGCATGTGATATATTTCCACGACGTATTGCTCCCTCCAAGACAGATACGATATCATCCTGGCCCAACGTTTCTTTAAAAGATCCCGGCCTATATTTTCTATATAATGCAACTTCATTCATGTAACGTAGTATACCACACGCACTAAAAAGACCCCCTCGGCAAAGGGGGTCTAGGAATTATAGCTGTAGGTTTCCCTACATCCGTTTTTGACTATATACCAAACTGGTACAGATTACAAACTTTGAAGCGCGCGAACCATCCGTGTCATTCCAATTCCACCTCCATATCGAGGAAAGAGCTCTAAGGTAAGAAAATCATCTAGTTCGTTCTCTACTCGTTCTTTACCAAACTTGTCGAAGAGTAACTGTGCGTACCCTCCATTACTAATGGTGTTGAATCGCTCTCTCATTTCATCTCGATCACAACTTCGTTCCGCAGATCCAATCGTTTCCATACCATGCATGATGACATCTATCTTGTTTGCAAGTTTTCCATTTCTTTTCATATTCCAGAAGGGTGAGGATGTTTCAGGAAAGTGTTCTAAAAATACTACCTTTCCATACTCTTTCTCCATTTCAAATTCATTTTCTGAAGTTAAGTCATCGGTGCCATATTTTTTAGAGAGCTCATCATATGTTTTATGTACAAAGGAGTCTCCAAACCCCAGATATGTACAAAGATCAATTTCTAACTGCCGTAGATCATCGAGCGTTCCCTTTGACTCAAATTCAAACATAGGGAAAATTGTTTCGTGTCTTCCAGGAATTGGATTCGGTTCATTCCGGTAGCTTGTGCTAACACAGAACACCCCATTAAGATCTGGATTAGAAAGTAGCTCATACTCAAGCCACATTTGACCCGTTTGTGGAAGCGGCCATACTTGACCACCATATTCGTAGGTTGCCACGGTATCAGGGTCTTCGCACGCCGCTAATATACTCAGCCTATCCTGCGTGTGCACCTCAAAAAATCCTTTTTCCAAGAAAAACGATCGTAGCTTATTAATTGCAAAGCTATAGCTCCTGGTGTCTTTGATTGGTATGTGATTATGTATCATAGTTATTTAGTTAGCTAATAAAAAACCCTCCAACGGAGGGTTTAAATACAAAATAATGATATAGAGTTGCGTTTAGTTTTTTGCTTGCCTATATTCATAATCTTTCCTATTCTACATCAAACGAGATTCTGTTCAATAAAGTTATTCACACGTACTCCTACCTCCTCAGCACTCTTTGCTTTCATTAGTTCTATTCGCAGTTCTTTTGCTCCAGCAAAGTCAGAAACGTATGCTTTATAATGTTTTTTCATGATTGCAAAATTCTTTACATCTCCAAGTAGTTCTTCAAACAATTTGGTATGTTCCACCATCACGCTTAGTTTTTCTTTAATCGAAACATGCTTTTCAGAGAACAACCATGGATTGCCAAATATGCCCCGGCCAATCATCACTCCATCACATCCTGTTTCTTTTATTTTCTGTCTACCATCTTCTACTGACAGAACATCTCCATTTCCAACAATGAGTGATTTAGAATTACATTCGTCTCGTAGTTCCACTGCTCTTTTAATTTGGGTCCAGTCTGCGGGAACGTTTGACATTTCCTTTCTAGTGCGGGCATGTACAATCACTGCTTCTGGTTCTGTTTCTAATATAGTAGGAAGCCAGGTATGCAACTCATTTGTATTATATCCAATACGAATTTTGACCGACACAGGAAGCCCTCCTTTCTTGGCAGCATACAGTAACTTTTGAGCTAAAGCGGGATTTTTCATAAGTGATGCACCAGCTCCTTGTTTCTCAATTGATTTATCAGGGCACCCCATATTTATATCAACTCCATCAAACCCTAATTCCTTTGCTAACGTTGCAGCCTTCTCCATTAATTCAGGCTTTGAGGTAAAAAATTGTGCAACAATCGGTCGTTCAGCTTCAGTGAATGAAAGATCTTTAATTAAGGCGTCATAGCCACCGAGGAAAAGTCCGTCCGCTGAGACAAACTCGGTATAGAAAACATCTGGCTTTCCGTACGTATTGATAATCTGCCTAAATGCAGCGTCAGTTACATCTGCCATCGGCGCCATCACAAAAAACGGCTTTTTTAAATTATTCCACATATCGGTAATATACTTTGCTACCAAACCTAAAATCAATATATTCTAGTAGTCCATCAATTTCATTGTATACCGATTCAAGATTATCAAACACCTCAGCAAAATCTTGATTCCTACTAAACATAATGGCGCTTTCATCTTTCAACTGAACCTCAAAATCAATTTCGTCAATTAATGAAATCTTTATCGGAACTAATCCTAAATCTCTAAGTGATTTTAATAACAACTCTATTTCACTAAATTCTTTTTCTGTAAATAATTGTGTTCCAATGGGGTCAGACGATAGCGGAATTTCATACGTAAAGTACACCATGCTGGTAAACTCAGGAGCTTCTGCAAAAATGTACCCTCGATCATCTAAGAAGTAACAAACATCCGTACACCATAGTGCGTATGGCTCCCGCTCCTCAACTCTCATATAGATAGTCTGTAGGTTTCTCCTTCCCACATCAATCTTTTTTATCCTCTTGTACAAATCATACACAGAAGCAGTGATGTTCTTTTCTGAATACAGTGCTATGTTTGATTTAGAAAATAAATACCAATAATTTCCCGCTAACTCATTCTCTGCAATTGTGGTGAGCTCCTGAACTGATACTACGTTATTCCCCTGCACCTCAATTGTTGAAATGGTGATACTCTTAAGTTGAGACAAAACGGAGTACGAGCTCAAAATAAAAACAATAATAAAAGAAAGAGCCGTAAATTTCTGTAATAGAATCTTACGTTTTTTTTGCACGAGTGCTCTAGATCGAAGCCCTCTCTTCATACTATCTACCAATCACCTCCTTACCCATGTATTTTTGTAGTACTTCTGGTACTTTAATGGTTCCATCTGCTTGTTGATTGTTTTCAATTACCGCAATGAGTGACCGCGGTGTCGGAAGTGCTGTTGCGTTTAATGAATGAACAAACTTTAATTTGCCATCCGTATCTTTATACCGAATATTAAGTCTTCTTGATTGAAAATCATGGAAGTAAGAAGCTGAACTAATTTCTCTATAGTTTTTTTCTGAAGGAACCCATAGCTCAATGTCATATTTCTTTACTTGTCCAAGTCCTAAATCTCCTCCGCAATTTACCACGACTTGATATGGAATTCCTAACTTCTGCAGTAATGCTTCAGTATTACTATTGATCTCTTCATGAAGCGCTACTGACGCTTCATGACTTGCCTCACAAAGCACCACCTGCTCAAATTTAAAGAACTCATGCACTCGCATAATCCCTTTTGTATCTTTTCCATGACTTCCCGCTTCTCTTCGGAAGCATGGAGAAAAAGCAAAAAATTTTATTGGCAAGTCTTTCTTGTTCAACACTTCTCCAGAATAGTAATTCATCACTGCAACTTCTGAAGTCCCCGCTAGATACTCATCATCTTGTGTCTTATATAGATCATCTTCTCCCTGAGGAAGATATCCCGTACCAAGAAGTGTCTCTCTTCGAACCAGTGAAGGTGCTAGAAGTGGAGTAAAATCATGTTTCGTAAAGTGTTCAACAGCAAATTGCCATAGTGCAAAGTTCAAGAGTACACCGTCATTTTTCAAGAAATATCCTCTAAATCCTGAAACCTTGATGCCTCGTTCAAGATCTAGCATGTCATGCTTTTCCATGAGCTCAATATGACCTTTTGGTTCAAATGGAAATTCTGATTTGTCTCCCCAAACTCGAATTTGCTGATTATCAGCATCATCCTTTCCCTCAGGAACTGTCATGTCAGGAACATTAGGAACTTGAATCATGAGTGTTTGCCACTCTCGCATCACTTCCTTTAATTTTTCCTCTTCTTCCTGCATTCCATCCTTTAGAGTCCGCATCTGTTCAATCATTTTCTTCTTTATTTCGGGATCCTGCTCCTGTGCAATTTTTGCAGTAAAAGAATTCTGCTCTGCCCGCTTTGCTTCAAGCGACCCAATCAATTTTTTCCGCTCATCATCCACTACTAACAGTCCATCAATATCAACATTAATGTACTTCTTGTTAGCCCCCTCTTTGACTAAATCTAGGTTTTCTCGAATAAATTTAATATCTAGCATAACTTTATAGACACTATTCTAATATACAATATTATTATAGTACAATGACACGTGCAATCAGACAACTTTCGGAAAACTCCTTCCCAGAATTGCTGAAGGAGATCCCCGATCCACCCAAACAACTCTTTGTCCGAGGAGAGCTCCCGAGTTTAACTACTAAATTACTTTGTGTGGTGGGTTCTCGGAAATATTCAGCATACGGGCAATATTGTTGTGAAAAACTGCTTTCAGGGCTCAAAGGACACAACATTTCAATCGTCTCCGGACTTGCGCTCGGTATTGATGCAATTGCACACCGTTCAGCATTAGCCGCAGGACTTCACACGGTAGCCGTTCCAGGTTCAGGGCTCGATGACTCTGTACTGTATCCAAAAACAAATCAGCCACTCGCACACATGATTATGGAGTCAGGAGGCGCACTGCTTTCTGAGTTTGATCCTGAGTTTCGAGCGATGCCGAGAAGTTTTGCAGAAAGAAATAGAATCATGGCAGGAATGAGTCATGCAACACTCGTAGTCGAAGCAACGAACAAATCGGGGACACTCATTACCTCACGACTCGCGCTGGATTATAACAGAGATGTACTAACGATTCCTGGTTCAATTTTCCATACAACCTCCTACGGACCACACATGTTAATACGACTTGGTGCTACACCCATTACCAAAAGTGAGGATATTATTGAAGCACTACACCTTGGAACCATTCAACACGAACTCCCCATACCTACTGAAAAAGAAAAAAAGGTTCTCTGGCTATTGCGAGAACCTATGTCAAAAGAAGGACTCATCAATCAAATGGATATGTCAGAGAGAGAAGCGAAAATAATGCTTCACACAATGAGTATTAAAGGATTAATTCAGGAGAGACTTGGAAAGATGAAGCGGGTATAACAACACTACACAAGCTTATCAACTTGATCTCTAAAGTCTTTTATTTTTTCCCAGATATTTTCACGCTCAGTTTTGTTTTTTCCGGTACGCAAAATTTTGTAAGAAAGAGCGTCAAGTTCACGAATACGTTCAACACGCTTCTTCTCTCGTATTTCATCACCTGATGATTCAATACTTTTAGGCATACTACCAATCAAGCGTACCTCCTATCTTGTACTCAGTAACTCTTGTTTCAAAGAAGTTCTTCTCCTTTGAAAGATCAATTGCCTCAGACATCCATGGAAATGGGTTTTCTACATTAAACTGAGAAGGAAGTCCTACTCGGTTCAAACGTCTGTCTGCAATATTTTCAATGTACTGCTTGAATCCATCCGCATTCATGCCGAAAATTCCTCGAGGGAATACTTCCCTCGCGTACGTATATTCAAGTTCAGTTGCCTTCTTCACCAGCGTAATAATTCGTTCCTGGAATCCTGGTGTCCATAGTTCAGGCTGCTCGTCTTTAATCGTATTAATGATATCAATGCCAAAGTTAAGATGCATTGATTCATCCCGCATGATGTACTGAATCTGTTCAGCAGAACCAACCATCTTATTCTGTCGTTGAAATCCAAAGACTACGGCAAATGAAGTATAGAAATAGATTCCCTCGAGGACAAGTGAAAAAACACACATGTTTTCAAGGAATAATTGGTCAGCATCGAAAGTTCCTGTTTTGAAAGCAGGATTAAAGATACCTTCATTAAAGGTAAGTGCAAAATCATCCTTTGCATAAATTGCTTCAACTTCTCGATACATGTTAAAGATCTTTCCTTCGTCTAATGAAAGCGTCTCTACAATGTGTTGATATGCATGGGTATGAATTGCCTCCTCATATGCCTGTCGAAGGAGGTACATACGACACTCAGGAGACGTAATATGGGGGTAGGTGGCCATTACCACATTATTTGCTGCAATAGAGTCAGCTGTCGAGAAAAATCCCAACACGGTCTCAAATGCTTGTCGCTCGTCATCGGTAAGCACTGAAGAAGATCTCCATTGCTCAACATCCTTCTGCATATTTATTTCCGTTGGCAGCCAGTGATTTGCGTTGGCAGCCAAGTACGCGTCCCACGCAAAGGTATGTCGTATTGGATAGAGCTGAATTACATCTGCATCTTTTCCGTTAATAATCCTTCGATTATTAACATTAGTTCGTTCTGTTGTTTTTTTAATTGATGACATATTACGCTTCGCATGATTCACAAACTCCTCCATCTGATTCTCGAGAAACAACAACTGGTGCAGGAACTGGTGGAGTCACTTCGCCCACAGTTGCAGGAACTCCAACCGTATTACTAAATTCATTTCGTGTATGTGTTGATCCGTATTCTGCTGCATTCACGGTAGACTTCTCAACTTGTGTTGCTGCCTCACTGCGCAAATAGTACGTCGTCTTCAATCCCATCTTCCATGCGTAGAAGTACACTTCGGTTAAAACCTTTCCTGATGTTCCATTGAAGTAGATATTGAGTGACTGACTCTGGTCAATCCATCGTCCGCGATACGCTGCTGCTTTTACCAACCACATTGGTTCAATCTCAAACACTTCCTTATACCTATCCTTCATTTCCTGAGGAATACTAGCGATAGTATGTAGTTTTCCATCATGAAATTTAATCTGGTCAAGCATCTTTTTATTCCAAAGGTTTAGCTTTTTTAGATCATTGATGAGATAGTCGTTCGTTACAATAAAATCACCTGCTTGATTACTCTTCACGTAAAGATTTTTGTAAATCGGTTCAACTGTTGGAAAACAGCCCACGATGTTTGCGGTAGTTGCGGTAGGTGCAATTGCCATGGTGTTTGAGTTTCGCATGCCGTGTTCTTTGATTGAGTCACGCACCACACTCCAATCCATTCGTTCATTTCGTGGTACATCAATTGTCATACCTCGTTCTGCTTCAAGCAGTGCTAAGGTGTCTTGTGGTAAAATACCTCGATCCCACTTGCTTCCCTTAAAACTTTCATACGCTCCTCGTTCTTTTGAAAGAAGACTAGACGCAAGAATTGCATAGTAAGCAATCACTTCAGTACTCTCATCGGAAAATTGTACTGCTGCATCAGAATCAAAGTTAATGCCAAGTTGATAGAGAGCGTCTTGTAGTCCTCGGACTCCGAGCCCTACTGGTCGGTGCTTCATGTTTGATCGCTTTGCATCCTTGGTAGGATAAAAGTTTAGATTAATCACATTATCGAGCATACGCATTGCAGTTGGCACCACCTCTGCTGCCAATCCTTTATCAAAGACACCGTTTTTTACAAACTTCGCAAGATTCAATGATCCAAGGTTACATACCGCAGTTTCGTTTCTTGAGGTGTTAAGGGTAATCTCTGTACAAAGATTTGAGCTATGTACTACACCAGCATGGTCTTGAGGGGACCGAATATTTGATGGATCCTTAAAGGTAATCCATGCATGGCCTGTTTCAAACAACATTGCCATCATCTTCCTCCAAAGCTCTTCCGCCTTTATCTTCTTTGTATCACTCTTTAACTCCCCTCGTTCCGCCATCGCCTCGTATTCTTCATACTTTTTTTCAAATTCCCTTCCATATATCTCATGGAGTTCAGGAACATCACTTGGACTAAAAAGTGTCCAATTCCCTCCTTCCTCAACACGCTTCATGAATAGATCAGGAATCCAGTTCGCCGTGTTCAGATCATGTGTCCTTCTTCTCTCGTCTCCGGTATTCTTCCTGAGTTCAATAAAATCAAGAATATCAAAGTGCCATGTTTCAAGATACACACACGCTGCACCACGTCGTCGTCCGCTGCGATTAATGGCTGCCGTTACATCATTTGCAATCTTCAAGAACGGAATCACTCCCTGGCTCTCAACTCCGGTTCCTTTAATGTTAGACCCAGTTGCGCGAACGCTTGTCCAATCAATTCCAAGACCTCCTGACCACTTTGAAAGCTGTGCGCTGTCTGAGTAGTTCTTAAAAATCTGATCAAGTGAGTCACCAACAGTACTCAAGTAACATGATGAAAGCTGTGGCTTCGATGTTCCTGCATGAAAGAGTGTTGGTGTTGATGGAGTATACAACATGGTCGCCATGATGTTGTAGAACTCAAGCGCCCACTTTTCCTTATCAACTTCCTTAAGTGCAGTTCCCATTGCGATACGCATCCAGAACATCTGCGGTGTCTCCACTACCAACTTATCTCTTCGTAGGAAATAACGATCATAGAGCGTTTGAAGTCCTAGATACTTGAACTCCTTATCAAACGAAAGCTTCATTGCTTTCCCTAACTTTTCTAAATTAAACTCCAGCATTCGACTATCTAGTTTCCCGTTCTCAACTTCTTGTTTAATATTCTTCATAAACGCTTCTGCATGAAGTTCCTCAAGTTTTGTATAGTCAACTTCTCCAAGAACCTCTTCATAGATCGTGAACAACAAAAGTTGTGCAGCAACTTTTGTATATACACTGTCTCGTTCGATAAATGATCGCACAACCATAATGAGAATTTGAGAAACTTCATGAGTGGTCATTCCTTCATACACCTCATTTTTTACCTGCGCAACAATTGCATCTTGATCGATATCAGCTTCGTAGCCAATAGCAGCAAATCCAAGTGTCTTTTTGATCTTGTTGGTACTGAATGCAACACATGATCCATCACTCTTCGTAATCATGAGCACATTCTTATCAATTTTCTGTAGCATTTCTTCTTTCTTCTCTTCTCGTACTTTTTCGTGTTGGTAACGATAAATGATGTAATTCTTTGCCACGATATAGAAACCACGCTCCATAAGTGCCTGTTCTACGAGATCTTGAATGAGTTCAACTGAAGGAACGCTTTCACCCTCCTCAAGCTTCCGAACCACCTGATCAGTTATTGAGTGTGCTTCAGTAGTACGTGGGTCTTGGAATTCATCAATAAAGGCATTCTCAATCGCTTTGGTAATCTTTTCTACAGAAAAATCAACAATCTGTCCGTTCCGTTTCTTAATTTTCTCTATGGTAGGCATATGTATCTATATTATGCGGATAAGGTTTCTAAAGTATAAAGCGTCAGGGTGACATCATGAGAGTTACTTAAGGCAGTCCCTCACCAAGTGGACTGCCTCGTTAAGTCTAGTATAGCGCCGAGTTCTGATCTAGAGAGGTGGATAAGATATAACGAATTATAAAAAAATGGGTGTCAATAATGTACAGAGAATAACCATGTATTTTCAATATTATTTTGATATAAAATTTTAAAAAAAATATAATATTCAAAAATAAAATGAAGTATTCTGCAAGAAATTTGACAAGAATTAGTTTTTGAAGTATTTATTGTAGTGAATGAGTAAATTATTGATCGTAGAATCTCCCGCGAAAGCGAAGACCATATCAAAATATCTGGACGATAGGTATATCGTGAAAGCTTCTGTTGGTCATGTTCGTGACCTCCCGAAGAGTAATAAGAAAGCGATTGATATCCCTGGAGGATTTATCCCCCACTATGAAATCTCAAAGGGAAAAGAGAATGTTATTGATGAACTAGCGAAACTAGCGAAAAAATCAGAAGAGGTAGTCCTCGCAATGGATGCCGATCGTGAGGGAGAAGCTATTGCATGGCATCTAAAGGAAATTCTGAAGCTCAAGAACCCGAAACGAATCGTTTTCCATGAAATTACCGAAGATGCGGTCAAAGAAGCGATTAACCACCCGCGTGAAATTGACGACAATCTAAAAAGTGCCCAGGAGGCGCGTCGAGTACTCGATAGGCTGGTAGGATACGATCTGTCAGGACTCATCTGGAAAAAGGTTCGGTATGGACTTTCAGCCGGTCGCGTACAATCACCAGCACTTCGAATCATCATGGAAAAGGAGCGAGAGATACGCGCCTTCGTCCCAGAAGACTACTGGACGATCATTGCGAATGTTTCTAATGCAGATGGAAATTTCCAAATTGGCTGCGTAGAAGAACCACGTGACAAAAAATTAGTAGAGAAAATCCTTGAGTACGGAAAGACTAATTCGTGGATAGTGAGTACTATAAAAGAATCTGAAATGAAGCGAACTCCAAAAGCCCCCTTCATCACGTCAACACTTCAACAAACTGCAAGTTCACGACTTGGATTTGCACCAAGTAAAACCATGGGTATTGCACAGAAACTATATGAAGCAGGACACATTACCTACATGCGTACCGATAGTACTACGCTTGGAAGTCAAGCACTGGTTCAGATAAAGACCGTTGTTGAAAAAAACTATGGAAAGGAATACTTAGAATTTCGTACCTTCAAAAAAAAGAGTAAAGGTGCACAAGAAGCACACGAAGCAATACGACCAACTAATAGTTCTAAGGAGGTAGCGGGAACAACTAACGAACAGAAACAACTCTATAATCTAATCTGGTCGCGAACGGTAGCTTCACAAATGACGGATGCAAAACTAAAAAAGACAAAACTGCTCGTGACCGTAGGAGATGGAACGATTCCAGACTTTGCGGTAAATGGTTCACGGGTGGTCTTTCTAGGATGGTTAAAAGCAGATCCCGCTGCTTCAGGAGAAGATACTGAGGTACCAAACGTTTCTATTAATGATGAACTTACACTCCTAGAGATTAATTCGGAAGCAAAACAAACACAACCACCAAACAGATACTCTGAAGCTAGCCTTATTAAGGAACTTGAAAAAAGAGGTATTGGACGTCCCTCAACCTACGCTTCAATCATGCGTACCATTATTGAACGCGGCTACGTAGATAAAGAAGGAAAAACACTGATCCCAACGGACACTGGAGATGTAGTAAGCAGCTTCCTCGAAGAACACTTTACTAAATATGTGAGTGATGATTTTACCGCAGAAATGGAGGAGGAATTGGATGAGATTGCAGAAGGAAAGAGAACATACAAAAAAACCTTAACTGACTTCTATGGACCATTCCTCAAGCAAGTGCAATCAAAGGAAGACATTGAAAAAATCACCAATCTGGGAGACGCTCCAGAAGAGTTTACCTGTCCTAAATGTGGTAAGAATATGATTATCAAGCTCGGAAGAGGTGGTAAGTTTATAAGTTGCTCTACCTTCCCTGATTGCGACGGCGCTCGAACTATTGAAGGGTTAGAGTTACAGCCAGACGAACCAATAGCAAAGGACCCAGAAACAGGTGACCACATTTACCTCCTCCACGGACGATTCGGTCCCTACGTACAACTTGGAGAAAAAACAAAAGAGAACCCAAAGCCAAAGCGAGGAAGTGTTCCGAAGGAAGTTGATCTGGAAAACATTACGGAAGCGATGGCAGTTAAATATCTAAGCATTCCACGAACACTAGGAAAGCACCCTGAAACAAATAAAGAAATAAAAGCAAGTATTGGACGCTTCGGTCCATACGTTGTTCACGACGGAGAATTTAGATCTATCAAAGCACCGGATGATGTGTACGAGATTACACTAGAACGTGCAGTTGAACTACTTGCGGAAGAGAAAATCCCACACGGTGCGAAAATTGCAATGAGGTTAGGAAAACATGAAAAAAAACAGATCAATGTATTTGAAAATAAGTCTGGGTTATTTATTAAAAAAGGAAGAAGAAACATTTACCTTGGTGAAGAAATTAAGCTTACTACGTTTACCCTAGAGGACGCAGTAAATCTATTAGACAAATAAAACCTTTACAGTAGAATGGGTATATATGTCACCAGTCAGCGAGATAATTGATTTGATGAGCTTCCCTACCAAAAAAGAAAGGGAATTTGTGACACGTGGATATGACTTTGGAAAAAGGGCACACGATAAACATTTTCGAAAATCTGGAGAACCCTATTTTGTACATCCCATAGAAGTTGCAAAAACCTTGGCACAACTCGGAATGAGTAGCAAAGTTATTGTTGCAGGATTACTTCACGATTCTGTAGAAGATGCAGTTGCACTAGAAGAAGAGGTGAAAGAATTATTTGGGGACGAGGTGTTATTTCTTGTAAATGGAGTTACGAAGCTTGGAAGAGTAAAGTACCGAGGTATGGAACGACACATTGAGAGTCTTCGAAAACTTCTTGTTGCAACTTCACAAGATGTTCGCGTTCTCATTATTAAATTTGCAGACCGTCTCCACAATATGAAAACACTTGAGCATGTTCGAAAAGATAAACGAAAACGAATCGCTCTTGAAACACTTCAGGTATACGCTCCCATTGCGGGGCGACTTGGTATTGGAACACTTCGGAAAGAGCTAGAGGACTTAGCCTTCCCGTATGTACACCCTATAAAATATAAGGAGGTGCTACTCCTTCGAAAACAAAAAAGTAAGGAAAATGAGCGACATCTTGATAGGGCACTTAAGTCTGTCAAAAAGGAACTTGCACGAGTAAATATTACCAAGTTTAGAACTGAAATTAGAGTAAAAGGGCTCTATAGTTTATTTAAAAAATTACAAAGAAAAGGAAATGACATTAATAAAATCTATGACATTTCTGCAATTAGAATTGTTGTGCAATCAATAGATGACTGCTACAAAGTCCTCCGTGTAGTTCATAATCTCTGGAAACCACTTCCAGGAAGGATTAAAGACTATATTGGAAACGAAAAACTTAATGGATACCAAAGCCTGCATACTACCGTCTTTATCGGAGATGGCTCACTAGTTGAAATTCAAATACGAACCGAAGAAATGGATCAGATTGCACAGTATGGTATTGCATCTCATATGTCATACAAAAGGGAACTTCGGCCAGACCAACAAAATTGGTTTGAACAATTTCTTCCAAAAAAGAGTCGGAAAGAAGATACAACAGAAGCACCGGCATGGCTACATGACATTGCTGCACTTGAACAAGTTGGCACTAATGAATTTTTTGAAAATCTTAAATCAGACTTCTTCAACTTTAGAATCTTTGTATTCACTCCAGCAGGAGATGCCATTGACCTTCCTATTAACTCAACACCAATTGATTTTGCTTATGCAGTACATACCGCCATTGGAGATCATTTAAGTGGTGCAAAAATTGGAGGTAAATTAGTATCCCTTAGTACTAAATTAAAAAACGGCGACATAGTAGAAATCACTACAAAAGAATCTAGCCATCCAACAGTGAAGTGGCTCGACTATGCAAAATCATCAGTAGCACAGCGAAAGATAAACGCGTACCTAAACAAAGCTAGATAGAGAAGTTTTTAATAGAGTACATATCTTCTTCAGAGTCTTCCACTACTTTCTCCACGGTTATCTCTTCAGATAAATCTCTTTTCTGTATTTGCTCTAGCAAATTCTTTAAATCTTCCTGGGAGAAATATTCAATCACCACCCGTCCTCCAACTTGCTTTTGTTGAATTTGTACTCGAGTTCCTAATGTCTCAGTTAACTCACCTTCCAACTGGAGTATTCGAGGATCAGATAAATCATTTTTTCTAACTTTATCAAGTGCTAGTCTTCGTGCAACTTGCTCTGTTTCTCGTACCGTTAACTTCTTTAATTTAATTTCTTTGTACAATGTTGTTTGCTCTGCTTCTCTACCAACCAACATGAGAAGTGAACGAGCGTGCCCTTCTGAAATTTGCTGATCCACCACTGACTGCTGTATCTCTTCAGGAAGCGCAAGGAGTCTAATGCTGTTGGAAACATACTCCCTACTCTTCCCCACCTTTGTTGCAATTTGTGTGTGCTTAAATCCAAACTCCTTTGCTAATTGATCAAAGGCTTTTCCTCGATCAATTGCGTTTAAATCTTCTCGTTGGATGTTTTCAATAATCGCCAGTTCAAGTTTCATCTGGTCAGATTCGTCTGGATTTCTAATCACTGCAGGAATTTGACTGATCCCAGCCAACTTTGATGCACGGTGCCTCCGCTCTCCTGCAACAAGCTCATAATCAACCACAAGACTTCCGTCATCTCTCAAGGTCTCATGACGAGTAACCACAATAGGCTGTAAAACGCCGTATTGTCGTATTGATTCAGAAAGACTCTGGAGTTTGCTCTCATCAAAATCACGACGTGGCTGATATGGGTTAGGTGCTATCTTTTCGACATCAATCCAAAATATTGAATCACTATGAAATTGACTTGGCTGTGGCATGTTGGAATTATTATAACATATTTGCTAAACTAGCAGGTATGCCGCGGTGGCGGAATTGGTAGACGCGCACGACTCAAAATCGTGTTCCTTCGGGAGTGAGAGTTCGATTCTCTCTCGCGGCACAAAGTAAAACACCCCGTAAGGGGTGTTTTTTCTAAATCTTTCCTACGAGATCCATTCCAGGCTCTAACGTATCATCTCCCGGTTGCCACTCCGCTGGACAAACTTGACCATCATGTTCTGCAGCAAACTTAGCAGCCTGAAGCCTTCTTAACAATTCCTTTGCACTCCTCCCAATATTATTGGCATTAATTTCAAGTGATTGTACTACTCCTTCTGGACTTATTATAAAACTCCCTCGAAGTGACAATCCTTCATCATCGACAAGTTCTTCTCCAAATTCTTCTACGTATGTTCCAAACAATCGTGAAATTTTTCCACTTGGATCAGCCATCATTGGAAACTCAATCTTTTTAATTGTGTTTGAAGTGTCATGCCATGCTTTATGGGTGTACACCGTATCAGTACTCACTGACAGTACCTCAGCGCCTTCCTTAATAAAATCCTTGTACATAGCTGCCATTTCTCCTAATTCAGTTGGACAAATAAAGGTAAAGTCTGCAGGATAGAAAAAGACAATCAGCCACTTTCCATCAAAGTCTGAGAATCTCATTTTTTTACTATCATTCTTGTGATACACCTCAAACTCCATGTCTGGAACTATCTCTCCAACACGAAGCGGGTACATCATTAAATCTTCTTCATAATCGTCCATATTATTTTTATCGTTTATTTACTAATCCTGTATATAGTATCACTATGCGTAAAATAATTACAATTATTGGACCTACTACACAGGGTAATAAGTTGTTGAATACAATTGATTCTCTAAGTTAAACATGATATATTATGCACATACCTGCCCGAGGTTAATTCGGGAGAACTATCCGAAAAGACCTGACTTGTCAGGTCTTTTTTCTATTTTTGCTATATGTTTTTTAATATTTTGAGCATTAATTACTAAATTTGCAGATTTTCTTAATTTTGTCATTATATAACCTCCTTTTATAATAATCACTTTTTTACCTTTTTTCTTTAAAAAATTATTCAAGTATACAAAGTCTGCATCTCCAGAAAAAATACAAAAAGTATCATAGTGATTGAGCATTTTAATTGCGTCAACTGAAATCTCAACGTCAAAATTACACTTACGAATTTCTATGTAATTATTGCCATCACTATCTGTAGTAATAAATTTTTCCTCCTTTTTATTGTCAATCTCTATATAATGCTTAATTTTTTGTAAATCTTTAGTGACAACGTTTCTTCTATTAAAAATCTTTCTTGTAACATGAGTAAAACCAAGAGATTTAGGATTTTTTGGATCTTCTCCATAGTAGGTCCTAACTCTATGACTAAAAATATCTGAAAATCTTTTTAATTTAGCAATATCAATTCCAATTTTTTCATTTTTTTCTATAAGCTTATTATTCCAATCTTGTGTATCATTTTCAAACCAATTATTTACATTTGAAAAATCAATAAAAGAAAATATTTTTCCATATTTATTGGTAATCTCCAGTTCATTTTTTATAAATTGAGTTTTAAATTCTTGTAAATCCATATCATAAATCTTCATTCTGGAGGAAGTAAAATATTGTTTATTTACTAATCCTGTATATAGTATCACTATGCGTAAAATAATTACAATTATTGGACCTACTTCTTCTGGCAAAAGTGATCTAGCAGTGCATATTGCAAAAAAATTCAACGGAGAGGTGATTTCAGCAGACTCCCGGCAAGTCTATCGAGGACTTGATATTGGAAGCGGAAAAATCACCAAAAAGGAAATGGGAGGTATTCCGCATCACCTCCTGGATGTGGAGGACCCCAAAAATGTATTTACGGTAGCCAACTTCAAGGAACTTGCAGAGCAAAAAATAGAAGAAATTACTAAAAGAGGAAATATACCCATCATCGCAGGAGGTACTGGTTTCTATGTAGATGCACTCATACACAACATGTCTATTCCTGAAGTTCCGCCAAATAAAAAATTACGAAAAAAACTTGAAAAAAAATCAATCAATGAACTGTTAGAAGAATTGGAAGAAAAAGACCCTGATAGAGCAGAGACTGTAGATAGAGATAACAAGCCACGATTAATACGGGCGCTTGAAATCGTTGAGACGCTTGGTAAGGTTCCTAGTCTTACAATAAATAAAAAGTACAACGTACTTCAAATTGGAATTAAAACAGATGACCTACGAGCAAAAATCCACGATCGCCTACTAAAAAGAATAGACGACGGAATGATCGAGGAAGTTGAAGGTCTCCACCTATCACTAGAAAGACTGGAACAATTAGGACTTGAGTACCGCTATGTTTCTAGATTCCTACAAGGAAAGATAACTAAAGAAGAAATGATAGAAGAATTGGAAACAAAGATCGTTCAATTCTCGAAAAGACAGAAGACGTGGTTCAAGAGAGATCCATTAATTAACTGGTTTTACGTTGATCAGACTGGTGAGATTGATGCTTTGGTTGAGAGGTTTGTTTAAAACTTCTCTCTATACCGCTCCAAAAACAATGGAAACTGTGAGTACATTGGTTCTGGCAGCTCATCTATTTTTACCTACCGTAGTTCATCACACTTATGTGGTTCACCGATAGCAACCTTTGAACGATCACCAAAACTAAGTGATTATAATGTTGCCTGAATAGCCATAACAAAACCACGCTCATTGAAAGCGGGGTATGTCTTTTTAATTCTTTTTGCAAAGATTTTTACAATACGTATATTGTAAATATCTCGCAGTTTATTTTCAGAACTCAATCCTGCCATAAAAATTTCTTATACACATCTACTTATTTATTCAGGTTGATTTAACGCTACTCGATTACCCTCACTATCTATAATCCATGCAAATTCACCAGCTTTTTCACCCGTAGCCGTCTCTCCAGCATCTGTTTTTGGAACCACGATTTTTCCACCCATCTTTTCAGTTTCTTGTAGTGCAGTATCAAGATCAGATACATATAAATAGACATTAACTCCTTGATCGCTTGGCTTTGTATATTCTGGTACGCAAACAATAGCTCCTGCTATTCCGCCCTCTGCATGGGGTAAGATACCTTTTTTAAGACCTTCGTGACCTACAAAGTCTACGATGTTAACCTCTCCTCCTAAGACAGCACTATAAAATTTGACTGCACGATCGAAATCTATTGAAGGAATCTCAAAGGCGGTGATTGTTTTTTGCATAATACATTTAGTTAATGAGTAATTAATATAACTAAGTATAAATATTTCCTATCTATTGTGCAATATACACAAAAAAGTATACTACTCACTATAATGACAGTATGACTCTGTACGGAATAAATAAAAAAGAATATGTGTGTCCACTACAGCTCACCTTGAGTGTGCTTATGGGGAAATGGAAAGGAATTATTGTTTGGATGCTTCTCTATGACGCAAAAGTTGCTCGATATGGAGAGATAAAAAAAGGGATTAATGAAGTTTCAAAAGTGACCGATAAAATGCTTATTCAGTCTCTTCGAGAACTTGAGAGTGATGGACTGATAGAGCGAAAAGTATATCCTGTTGTTCCTCCAAAAGTGGAATACAAACTTACAAAAAGAGGGCTTCACTTAAAACCTGCGATTGATGAGCTGGAGAAGTTTGGAATGTTGTATAAGGTTAAGAAATAAAATAGTTATAGAAAAATTGTCTATATAGACCCAGCTACTTTATATATCAAGGCCTTAGGGTCTTCCGATAATAAGTATTCTTGGCGGGCCCACGAGGATTCGAACCTCGATCGGCGGTTTTGGAAACCGTAATTCTAACCATTGAACTATGGGCCCGTGAATCTCTAGTATATCAAAAAAATAGTCCCTTGTGAGACTATTTCTTTGTTTGCTTGAATAAAACCCTTTTTCGTATGGTCGGGTCAAATTTGATAAATTCAAGCTTCTCTCGCCACTGCACGCTGGCAGCGTTCTTCTTTCTACTGGTCCAAAGAATATGCTTTGATTTTGTAGATTTCATTTTTACTAAATTGTCCTGTGACATGGGTACTACTATAAGGGTTTTGGGAATATTAGTCAATCTATACAAATCACTTCTGACCACGGGGTTATCCCGCTCCGTTCTATATTTTCTATAGGAATCACCCGAAGAATCACATCAGCAGTAAACCATAGTATAAGAACAATTACTAAAGCAAATAGTATATCAAAGAATATTTTATGAGCTTCACTAACTTTATCTGGCTTCGTGCCAGACGTAATATATTTAATAGCAACAAAAGCAAAGAAAAGTGTTGCAATCACAACAGCTAACCCTACAAGAAATTTAATAATGTTATCTATTAGCTGTATACTGTCGCACTGCATAACTTGCGCTGAAGCAACAACAGGTACAAAAAGAATGATAAGTAGTGCAGTTCTCATTTGTTTATTGTATACGGAAAACATCTTCCAAAGAAGAGGGTTACACCTCTAGGCTAAACATAGTCGATGCCAAGGTCCTACCATTAATTTGTACTTCTAGCGTATATTCACCTGAGTATAATTTTTTGGTAGTCATTACCTTAAATGCGTGTTTTTTAACTACTACCAACCTTTCTCCCTTCTTTATCGTAGCTGTTTTGATCTTAAAAACTTTCTCTGAGTGTCTATTTGTTGGATTGGGGTAAATTATCTTATAATCAATAATTAAATTCTCTTCTTTTTTTCCCTCAATTTCAAACGAAAATTCAACGGATTCATTTATCTTAATTTCTTTTTCTTTTAGCTTTAGTTTGTTTACCACAACACTACAATCTGAGTTATATCCCAAAAACGCAAGTGTACTCGTGTGACCCTTTTTAATAGAAGTTCGCAAAGAATGCTGAATAATGTATTTCATTTCAACATCATTTTGCTTTTTAGACTTTTTCCATTTCTTTAATATCTGAACAACAAAATCAGGATCAAATTTTGAAATATCATTTAAGTGATTTGCAACTGATCTTGTAACATATCGCTCTGCATCATAGAAGAGATTATCAAGAACACTGACTCCTTTTTTGTAATCAAATGTAATTCCAACTGCCCACGGAAGCTTTGGACGCAATCCTTCTGATGCTAATCTTCTTTGGTGAACATTTTTACTCATGGACCACTTTTGCATTTTCTCAAATGTTTCTTTTGGAAATTTATTGATGAATAGTCTAATGGCAAACTCAGCCGAAAAATGTTTCGTGAATTCACCAAGAGCTGTTAGTGACTTTTTTAAATACTTCTTGTCACTACCATACATCTCTACATAATCTGAATACGAAGCATACACAAACATATCAGTTTGTTCTTCATCTTTTAGTGAATGTATAAGTATTTGTAACGTAACCTCATAATCATTCGGTAAATATTCTTTAATATTTTTGGTAATCCAATGAATACGTTCCTTCAGTTCAAGTTGAGGAAATTTCTTTACGATATCTTTTTCAAATTTCTTCTGGTCTAACGTTGGGTATGCTTTCTTTAATACAACACTAAGAAGCTGAATCTTCTTTTTGTTAACAAGTATATCTTTGAGTAATAGTTTATCTACCATAGTGCGATTTCATCCAATGATAAGTTTCTTTGAGACCATACTCCCATGAGGTAGTAGCTTCCCAGTGTAAAAGATCCTTTGTCTTTTTAGTAGTAAATCCTCCATGTGTAGTTTGTTTTCCCTGTTCTAATGACATTACTATTTCTGAAGAGGACTCGGATATAGCAATAATATCTTCTACAATTTGTCGAACTGGAATTGCTACCGTATTTGATAGATTAAAAATTTCATTTTTTGCGTCTTCAGGATGCTCAAGAACTGAAATAATTCCTTGAATCATATCATCAACATACACCATTGTTTTTTCCTGATTACCATCGCCATAAAGCATAATTGGTTCATTATTTATGGCCTGCTTAAAAAATTTGTGGAGTGTGAGGGCAGTATTTATACCAGGACCATACACAGTTGAATATCTTTGAATCGTCCAAGGCAATCCATGACTACTTCCGTATCCTTTAATAAGTAATTCTGCCACATACTTCGAACATGCATATAGTCCAACAGGGCTCGGGATTTCAACATATTTTGTAGAATTACCATAGACACATATGGTTGATGAAAAAATAATCCACTTTCTATGTTTTGCACATGCATATGCTATATTGTGTGTCGCATCAACATTATTTAAAACACCCGCTCTGCCAGCAGGAAGTGAGTTACTCATTTTTACTGAATCTGCTTCCCCGGCAATATGAAAAACAACATCAACACTGCTTACCACGTCTTCAACGTGTGCTAGATCAAGCAAGTCATCCCCACGAACTTTATCATAACCCACAACATCATATCCTGCCTTGAATAAAGCGTCCATGACCCTTGAAGCAAGAAAGCCTGCATCTCCAGTGATAAGAATTTTCATGGTAGCTAATTTTGGTGCGCCGGGCAGGATTCGAACCTGCGTAGACCGAAGTCGCGAAGTTTACAGCCTCGTGCATTTGACCGCTCTGCCACCGACGCATAGAGCCTAGACTAACACTTTTTCTCTCTTTTTTGAAGCTTTTTTAATAGGTACTCTTTTCTTAGTAACTGCAAAGGTAAACTCGTCTCCCTTCATTCCTACAGAGACAGACCCTCCTTCCATCACACCACGTGATACCATGAGCGATGCTACTTTGGTAAGAATTTTATTCTGAATCAATCGCTTTAGTGGACGAGCTCCATACTGTGGATTGTATCCCTCTTTTGCCATGTAATCCAAAACAGTATGAGATACGTTCAGTCTAATTTCCTTTTCTTTCAGTCGGTTAATAACAATGCCAATTTGAATCTTTACAATATCCTTAATAACCTCGGGCTTCAAAATATCAAAGATAATATTGTCATCCAATCGATTCAAGAACTCAGGCCGGAAAAATTCCTTAAGAGAATCCATGACCTTCTCCTTTGTTTGAACGTACTGGGCTTCGTCATTTTTATTATCCTGTGCAAATCCAAGGTTCGTCATTTTGTCAATATGCTCTGAACCAATGTTTGAGGTAAGAATAATAATCGTATTTTTGAAATTAACCTTTCTTCCTTTTGCATCCGTTAGGTGACCGTCATCTAATACCTGGAGTAATATATTAAATACTTCAGGGTGAGCCTTCTCAATTTCATCAAAGAGAATCACTGAGTACGGCCGGTGACGAACTAACTCGGTAAGATTTCCTCCTTCCTCGTGTCCTACGTATCCGGGAGGCGAACCAATAATTTTTGACACTGAATGTCTCTCCATGTACTCAGACATATCTACTCGTAGTAATGCCTTCTCATCATCAAACATAAACTCGGCAAGCGCTTTAGTAAGTTCTGTTTTTCCTACTCCACTCGGACCCAAGAAAAGGAATGAGCCAATTGGTCTATTGGGGTCAGACACTCCGGCACGTGATCGCTTCACCGCGTCGGACACCATGGAAATGGCATCCTCCTGACCAACCACACGTTTACGTAATGTTGCCTCCATTCGTGAAAGCTTCTCTGCTTCTTCCTCAAGCATTCGTGAGACAGGTATGTTCGTCCACCCTGCAACAACCGCAGCAATATCTTCTTCGGTAACTTCCTCTTTCAAAATACGCCGAGATTTTTGTAGTTTCTTTAATCGTTTTATCTTTACTTCAAGGTTTTTTTCCAATGTTGGTATCGTGCTATATCGAAGCTCCGCAGCTTTCGTTAAGTCAGCGATTGCCTCAGCTGCCTCAGCCTCAAGACGAATTGATTCAAGATCCTCTTTAATGTTTTTAATATCAACTAACGTCTCTTTCTCATTTCCCCATTTTAACTCAAGTTCAGACGTTTTTTCTTTTAAGTCTGCAATATCTTTTTCTATTTTTCGTACTCGTGCCTTTGCCTTCTTGTTATCATCCTTTGAAACTGCCCGCTTCTCAATCTCAAGACGTAGTATCTTTCGATGTGCATCTTCAAGTTCAGGTGGTTTGTTCTCAAGTGAAATTCGAAGCGCAGAAGCAGCTTCGTCAATAAGGTCAACTGCCTTGTCCGGCAAGAAACGATCAGTAATATACCTACTACTTAACGTAACTGCGGCAACAATAGAATCATCGGTAATTCTAACCCCATGGAATAACTCATACTTTTCTCGAAGTCCTCGAAGAATCGCAATAGCATCATCAAGTGATGGTTCTTGTACGTGGATAGGTTGAAATCGGCGTGTGAGCGCAGGATCACGCTCAATGTGCTTTTGGTATTCCTTAAGCGTAGTAGCACCAATTACCCGTAATTCTCCTCTTGCGAGAGCAGGTTTTAGCATATTAGATGCATCCATTTGTCCCTCAACAGCTCCAGCTCCAACAATGGTATGAATCTCATCAATAAAGAGAATAATCTGTCCTTCAGACCGTTCAACTTCTTTCATAATACCCTTCAATCGTTCTTCGAATTCTCCTCGATATTTTGTTCCTGCAATCAAAAGACCGAGATCGAGCATTACTAAGTCTTTTTCTTTTAGAGATTCTGGAACATCACCCGTTGCCATGCGCTGCGCCAACCCTTCTGCAATTGCAGTTTTTCCAACTCCTGCCTCTCCAATGAAGATTGGGTTATTCTTCGTACGACGAGAAAGTATTTGTATTGCTCTACCAATTTCCATTTCACGTCCAATGACGGGATCTAACTTATTATCTCGTGCAAGTTCTGTAAGACTTCGTGTGTACTTTTGAATTGATCGATTTCCTTTTGGTTGCTTAATGTCTGAAATATTATTCTCTCGTAGCTCCTCAACGATATCCAGGACAGTCTGTCGATCAAATTGAAACTGCACCAAAATCTCTTGTGCAGGACCTGGATAGTCAAAAATAGCAATAAATAAATGTTCTGTCGAAACAAACTGATCGCCCATTTGCTGTGCAAGCTTTGTAGCACCTTCGAGTACCTGTGCTAATTCAGGAGTAAGGTAGAGCTGATATGACTGCGACATAACCGGTGCAGTCTCAGGAGTTTCAAGTAAGTCCATGAGTGAATCGGTTAGGAAGATGGTATCTGCGTCTAGTTTCTCTAAAATTGAATATACGGTGCTTTCTTCTTGAAGCACGAGTGCGGTAAGTAAATGCAATGGATTCACATGATTTTGACCACGCTCAATAGCCAACTCATGAGCCTTTCGTATTGCCTCTTTTGCTTTTGTAGTGAAGTTGTTAAACGGTGCCATAACTCTATTCAGTGATCACTTCCTCCTCTTCTATAACAGGGGTAGGTGGTAGTGGAACGTACCCATTTGACGCTGTTGTATGAATACCAACAACTTCACCGAACATATTCACGAGCGGACTTCCAAAGATTACTTTTTGTAAATTAACTGAAGTTTCAATTTCAGCAAGCACACTGACGGTATATTCTTCTTTTTCTTCTGTCGCTTCAATTACTTCTTGTGTTTCAAGAAATCCTGAAACAATTCCCATTGATACACCGGTGCGCTCTTTTCCACTTAATGCAATTACCGTTTGACCTAGTTTCAAAGAAGTAAGGTCTGCGTACGTCACTGATTCAAATGAAACTTCCTGCGCTTCGGAAATACTGAGAAATGAATCTTCAAGTAAACCTGCAGTATATGTATTTCCGTCATGCGTCACCACAGAATATTCTTCGTCAAGACCAATGATTGATGCATCAGTTGCAATAACCCCTCTACCATCAACAAAGAACCCAAGTCCAAGAAATACTTCTTCAGTATTGTAGATTCGCACAAGACTCCTTGAATTTCGTTCAATTGATTCAGTAATTAAATCTTCTTCCTTTACAACAATCGTCTTCGTTACTACTGCTCCTTGCGTGGTGTCAGGAACCACTCGCTCGATTGTCCGCTCTACCACCCTGTTTATCGTCTGGGTAATTGCAGGAGGCGCTTGATCAAGTAGGCTCACCGTCACAATACCTGTTGCAATTGAGGTAACAAAGCTGATTAGAAGGGTTAAAAGAATAATTTGTGATTTTGTTAGTTCTTCAACATCCATATATACATATTATAGTACATTTTATTATTTTTTCAATATTTCTTCTATCATCCTTAAGGTAAAATCTAACTCTTTTTTTGTCGTATATTTTGAGAGTGAAAACCTAACCGAGCTCGTACCTTTTCCACCGAGAGCTCTCACTACATATGAGCCATCTTTGTTTGATCCAAGACAGGCACTTTTTGCCGAACAAGCTACTCCTTTTTTATTTAATGAAATCACAAAAAACTCAGCATCGTATCCTTCGAAGGACACATTAATATTGCTGGGTACACGCTTCTCACGACTTCCGTTTAGAGTCGCCCCTCGTGCTTCTACTTCAGCAATAAAATAATTACGAAGCTCTGTCATCTGCTTGTTATGCTTTTCTCTACTCTCCTCAACTAGTTCAAATGCCTTATGGTATCCAACAATTAATGGAGTGTTTGGTGTTCCGGGACGCAATCCAAATTCCTGATTACCACCAAGCATTAGTGGTTGCAACTCTACCTTCTGATTTTTGTACAAAAACCCAACCCCCTTCGGTCCATACATTTTCTGCGCATCAAAAGTGATGAGGTCAGCGTGTAAGGTCAACACATTTATCTTGAAGAAAAGTGCAGCCTGGCTTGCGTCTACATGAAAATAAAGCGGTAACGCTCTTCCCTTCTTTTTTGCCAAAATCATTCTTCCAATCTCGAAAACGGGCATCACCGTTCCAATTTCATTATTACTCATCATAACTGATACCAGTACAGTATTGTCCTGTAGTGCGTTCTGTACGTCTTCAATGAGAATTAGTCCATCAATATCTACTTGTACATAGGACATCTGTACTCCTTTTTTTTCAAGAAATTTGAAAATATCTAGTACCGAAGAGTGCTCAATCTCGGTGGTAATGATATGCATGTCTGTAAGTGGAGTACCCTCATCCTCAAGCCTTCGCACTACGCCTAAAATAGCTAAGTTATTCGCTTCAGTTCCTCCTGAAGTAAAAACAATCTCAGTTTCTTGTGCGTTGATGTACCCTGCCAATTCTTGCCGAGCAGTGTCGATTGCGGTTCTTCCTTCCATTCCCTCATCATGAAGAATACCTCCCGCATTACCGTATTGTTCACTCCAGTATGGCATCATTGCCTTCACCACTCGCTTATCTACCGAGGTGGAAGCAGCATTATCTAAATAAACTCTATTCATTCACATGATTGTACAAGTAATTTCACTTTTTGCAAAAGAGGTAACCGTGTGTATAATAGGTTAATTAAGCAAACCTTTCTATGACAGACCTACTAATGTATATAAACCCTACTATTGTAGTACTATCAACTGGTATTTTTTTGCTTGTTGTTTGGATTGTGCGCCTTGAACTAAAGATGGGGCAACTCCTTCGAGGGAAAAATGGAAAAAGTCTCGAGGGTTCAATTCTTTCGTTGATTGAAAATCAAAAGGACATGAATCAGTTTAGAACTGAGATGGAATCATACCTTGAAAAGGTAGAAAAACGACTCAAAAAGAGCGTTCGTGGAGTTGATACCATACGATTTAATCCATTTAAGGGTGCAGGTGGTGGAAATCAAAGCTTTGCCACTGCGTTTATTAATGAGGAAGGTACTGGGGTAATACTTTCAAGTATCTACTCAAGAGACCGAATGAGTGTCTTCGCAAAGCCCCTTGATGGGTTTACTTCACCTTTTGATCTTTCTAATGAGGAAAAGGCAGCACTCAAAAAGGCAAAAGCAAAAATGCAATAACTACATGAATTATGAAAGATATCAAAGAAAAAGAACGACCGCCCGTAATTGCGATAATGGGACATATCGACCATGGTAAGTCTGCACTACTCGATTACATTAGAAGCACCAAAGTTGTAGAAAGTGAAGCGGGAGGAATCACCCAGCACCTTTCAGCGTACGAAGTAAAGCACAAGGGAAAGTTAATAACCTTCCTTGATACACCTGGACACGAGGCATTCCAAAAAATGCGTGCTCGGGGGAGTAAGGTGGCAGATATTGCTATCCTCATTATATCAGCTGAAGAAGGACCAAAGACGCAGACAATAGAAGCCCTTCAATCAATTACGGACGCTGGAATCCCCTACATTGTTGCACTCACCAAAATAGACAAAGAACGTGCAAATGTTGAGAAAGTAAAAAACAGTCTTCTTGAGCACGAAATATATCTTGAGGGGCTCGGGGGTGACGTTCCCTATGTTGCGATCTCTTCAAAAACAGGAGAAGGAATTCCTGATCTGTTGAACATGATGCTTCTGGTTTCCGAAGTTGAGGAGCTTAAAGGAGACAAAGAGAAGTATGCAGAAGGTATTATTATTGAGTCACACCGTGACCCAAAGAAAGGAATTTCAGCAACATTAATTATTAAAGATGGAACGCTTTCATCTGGATCGTTTGTGGTATCAGGAAATAGTTACTCCCCTACACGAATCATGCAGAATTTTCTTGGAGACAGCATTAAAGAAGCAACCTTCTCAAGTCCAGTAACCCTCATTGGGTTCAATACAATTCCTGATGTGGGGTCTGCATTCACTACCGTAACAAGTAAAAAAGAAGCTGAACGACTAACAGCAACATTCAAGAAGGAAAAGCAAGTGGTAAACAAAACTGTTGGCGACCAACATACCATCCCGATTATCGTGAAGGCAGATGCACTTGGGACACTAGACGCAGTACTCCATGAAATCAATAAAATGAAAAGTGATCGAGTGCATAGTAAAATAATCCACAGCGGCGTCGGTACAATTACCGAAAATGATATTAAAACTGCAGGAGGGTCTGATCACGCAATCGTTGCAGGATTTAATGTATCCATCGATGCACCAGCTGAAGAATTGGCTAGAAGAACGGAAATTGAGGTAGCTCGGTTTGATATTATCTACAAGCTCACTGAATGGTTAGAAGAGGCAATCAAGAAACGTACCCCAAGGATGGAGGTGAAAGAGGTGACTGGCAAAATGAAAGTATTAAAGATATTTAATAAGACAAAAAACAAGCAAGTAATTGGGGGAAGAATTGAAACAGGATCAATTTCGGTTGGTGATACGTTCACGATAGTGAGAAAAGAGGAGGCCATTGCAAATGGTACAATAGAGGGGTTGCAACAGCAAAAAGCTCAAACAAATAAAGTTGAGGAAGGTGAGTTTGGATCAGAAGTCACCTCGCCGTTTGATGTTGCAGAGGGAGATATCCTCGAGACCTTTATTATTGCGATAAAATAATATAGAGTATGACGCAGAGGCAAGAACAAGTAAAAGGACAGTTGCTGCAGTTTGCAGGAGACTTTATTAGCCAAGAATCTAATAGAGAATCTCTTGTTACCGTGACTGATGCTGATGTATCACCAAACTTCAGCAATGCAACTATCTATATTACGGTCATGCCTGAGGAAAAAGAGCAAGAGGTAATTCACTTCTTGATGAGAAGAGGTAGAGACTTTCGAACATTTGTTATGTCAAAAACAAATATGAAACGAGTTCCCTACTTTGACTTCAAGATAGATGAAGGAGACAAAAACAGAAGGAGGATTGATGAACTTTTACAAGTTTAAGGCCTGATAGCCAAGTGGTTAAGGCAGGAGTTTGCAAAACTTCTATGCGCCGGTTCGACTCCGGCTCAGGCCTCCATGCCGGGGTGGTGAAATGGTAGACACGCAACACTTAAAATGTTGTAAGCGAAAGCTTGTGCGGGTTCGATCCCCGCTCCCGGCACAAAAAGTATTGAATTATATGTAGTTTTAGTGTACATTTATGTAACGCAATCCGCCCGTAGCTCAGTTGGTAGAGCAGATGGCTCTTAACCATAAGGTCGTAGGTTCAAGTCCTACCGGGCGGACATTGTTCTTTACTTTGGGCGAGTGGTGAAATGGTAGACACGCTAGTCTTAGGAACTAGTGCCGCAAGGCGTGGAGGTTCGAGTCCTCTCTCGCCCACCAAGTATGGTGGATAAAAAGTAAGCCCGCTCTTGCGGGTTTTGTTCTAGAAAAATCCTCTACCAGTATTCAACGTATCAACACCAAAGGTTCGGAGTACAATACTTAATATTGCAATGACGGACACCATGATAAACATTCCAAGGATTCCCCATACCATGTTTTTTTTTCCTTTTTTTTGAGCCTCAGCATCTGAAGCATTAAAAATGAAACTCACTGCCCCCCACAGAAAGATCACAAACGCTACGGTAAACAATAAACCAATAAGTGGATTAATAATTACATCATTAATCCTGTGCATTAACTGACCCACTTGATTCATATACTATAGTTCTACTGAGGGAACAGTAATTGTTGAATCAGTATCAAGACCAAGTGTTTGCTGTACAAGTCCGATAAGCCCCCACACTGAAACAATAATGAATAGCGCAATAATGCCCCATATCATAACTTCTCTTCCTTTTTTTCTATTATCTTCATCTCCGGCCGAAAGAATAAATGTCGCAAGTCCCCAAAAGAAATAAAGAAGTGCAAGTGCAACGACAATCGGTGTAGCAGTCCCAATTAACTCACCGATCGTAGTTAATACATCTCCTGCGGTTTGAGCAAATGCAAGAAATGGGGTTAACGATAGGATGCCGACAAAACTTAGTTTTTTCATTGTGTTCATTATAAAATTATTAAATGTATGTACTAATAATAAAAGAGCTAGAAGCTATATGCAAATAACACTTTGTGGATAATGATAGTATATCACAATCTCTCCAGCAAGTGCCATGAAGAATGTACATCTAATCCAAAAGAAAATTGAAGTAAATTTATAATCCCTGCAATACTGAGTAGCACGAACAGTGCTACCAGTCCCCATATTAGTTTCTGTATACTTTCTTTTCTTTTCTCATCGTCAGATGACTTTAGTATTAATTCTGCAAGTCCCCAAAAGAAATAAAGAAGTGCAAGGCTAGCAACGATATATGTTGCATTCTTAATTAGATAAAATACTTGATTAATGACTCCATATAAATTATACATACGACAAGAAGAATGTATTCTTTAATAACGTTAATATTCCCCAAATACTAAAGATTACAAACAAAGAAATTGAACCCCAAACAAGTGTTGTTTTTCCTTTCGTTCTTCCTTCCTCGTTTCCTGCGTTTAGGATAAAGGTGGCTAACCCCCAGAAGAAGGCGAGGAATGCAAGAGCAAACAACACAGGTACTAGAGCACTTACTAGATCAGTAAGAATAAAGATAAGGTCTTCTAATGTTCTTATTCTCATATTAGAAATAGCTTATTTCTTGTATGGTACCCTGTATCGCATATGAAAGTACTTGTGCTCCAAGAACAAGCAACCCACCAACAATCGTCCACATGAATACTTTTTTGGCGGTACTAAGCTTTTCCTCATTTCCCTGTGCACTTACAAATAGAAATCCAGCATAGACAAGAAACAACACAATAAACGGAAAGGCTATCACTACCACTGCACCAAGTACTGCAGTAAGAAATTGTTCAATGGTGTTATATCCTAGTGGATTCTCAAAAGCTCCACCTCCATGTGTCGCGAGTGCAATCATGGGAAGTAATAATAATGCGTTAAAAAGTAATATTCTCATATATAGTATTCTACCTACTACGCAATAGATTTTCCATCTCTTTATCCGCAATTCCAACTGCAGAGCTTAGGTTCTCCTTTCCAGAGGTCACTGACTCCACCATCTCCTTGAAGAGAAGATCGGTTTCTTTTACGTTTGGATCAAGCCATGCATTTGAAAATACCGCTGATACGTAGGTAAGACCATTATATGAGTCACTTGGAATAGAACGTAGTAAATCTCTTCTAACCGGAGGAAGATTAGTGGACTCCGTAAATAGAGAAAGTCCGGATGCTCCCGTAAGGGCTATCGCAGTCTGAAGAGCACCTTGCTTGTTAAGAGACTGCTTTGAAATAGCAAGACCGGTCATTTTTCCGTAGGTTAATTTTTTTAATGCATCTCTCGACTGTGGAAATTCTGCAATATCAAAGTTAAGATTTGGATTTAATTCTCGTATATCTTGAAGTTCACTTGCAAATCCGAAGTAAATCGCTAGGTCTCCCGCAAGAAATTCTTGTCGAGAGCTCTGTAATCCTCTATTCCAGGAATATACCGACTTAACAGGGTTAGAAAATTCAGTATAGAAGCGAAGCGCTGCAACCGTTGGCGGCGTGACAAAATCAAATTTCTCAGTTAATCGTGAGAGTACTTTGTCCCCATCGCGGCTGGTGATTGGCGTTCCCGACTGCATTAGTAGCGCAGTCAGTATTTCCTTTGCATTAGTAACGTTCCTATATTCTCCAAATGCAACAGTGCTCTGCACTATATTTCCTGCCTGATCTCTTTTTGTAAGCGTTTCGCTAAGTGTAAATAATTCATCCCAGAACCTTGGAGGACTAGAAAGTCCTTCTTTCGCAAATAAATCTCTATTCCAATACATAATAAGTGGGTCTACAAGAAATGGTAGTGCATAGATCCCCTCATCACTGAGGAACAACTCTCCTTCTTCTATGAACGTATCTTTGAACTCTCTCTCTGAATAGGCATCATAGGGTATAAGAACAATCTTATCTTGCTGTCTGAGTAGAGACTCATGTGGAAGCATAAAAAGATCAGGTCCAGTTCCTGCAGCTAGTGCTTCTACGATCTCTTCTACGTACATCCGCTTATCTTTCTCTACATATTCAACATCCTTTAATCCAGAATTCTCTCGCTTGAGCTCACTGATATATGAATTCATTGTATTATTTTGGATAGTGCCCCAAATAATAACTTTATTAAAAGATTTATCTCCAAAATTACTAAACGTAGCAAAAACAAAAACACCCGCCGCTGCAAGAAAAACGAAGACGCCGAGTATAACCATCTGAAAAAGATTTATATTATTCATAGATGTCATTAGTATACCAGTGTATTGGCATAGACAAAAACCCACAGCAAACGCAACCAAGTGGTTTTAGGCTTATCTCTTTCATTAACAACTTCATTCGTATATAGTCTGTTTGTCTTCGGTACTATTCTAAGAAATGGTAATTTAAATTTTTCTTCAGACTAACTGTTAGAGATGTGTAGTTGAGGCAATACTATCCCCTCCTTTCATTTTCATAATCCTTACCCCTTGTGTAGATCTACCAAGTGAAGGAATCTCTGAAAGATCAGTTCGAATCACTTGTCCTTTCTTTGAAACGACAACTAACTCTCCTTCGTTTCCTACCACAATTCTCATCGCAATAAGATCTCCCGTTTTTGCTGTTACATTAATTGTCTTAATTCCTGAACCTCCTCTATTCTGTATTTTGTATTCACTCAATTTTGTCTTCTTTCCGTATCCAGCACTTGAAAGAACAAGAATTTCCTCATTCTTTCGTGCCTTCTTCAAAACTCCTGCTCCAATAATTTCATCTCCTGCACTTAGTTTAATCGCGGTAACTCCTGAAGCGGCTCGTCCCATTTCCCGAACATCTGCCTCCTTAAATCTAATTGACTGTCCCTTCTTTGTTGCAACCATGGTTGTATCTCCCTTTTCTACAAACAGCGCTCTGATGAGCTGATCACCATCTTTTAATTTGATTGCAATTAATCCACTTCTTCGAACATCGTGGAATGCGTCTGCTGTTGTTTTCTTGGCAACACCATGTTTGGTAAACATCATGAGAGCAAGATCTTCTTTTTTTATCTCCTTCGTCATTGCAAGCACCGACGTTACCGATTCGTCAGAGGACAAAGAAAGGAAATTCATAATAGACTTACCCTTTGTTGCACGGCGTGCTTCAGGCACGTCGTACATTTTGATCTGATACACCTTTCCTTTATTCGTGAAGAACAGTAGATCACTGTGTGAACTGGTTCGCAGAAACATCGTTACGACATCCTCTTCTTTTGTATTTAAATCAATAACACCAACACCCCCACGCTTCTGCTTCTTGTATTCATCTGGATTTGTTCTTTTTATATAGCCTCCCTCAGTTAGAACAAGAATACTTTCTTCATCGGGTATTAGGTCCTCCGGAGCAACCATCTTCACCCCTCGCTTCATTACCTTTGTCTTTCGTTCGTCTCCATAGGTAGTAATAACTGCCTGCAACTCTTTCACAATGACACCAACTACTTTTTTAGCGCTCTTCAAAATGGCCTTCAATGATTCAATCAGTTTTTGAATTTCTTTTAATTCGTCTTCGATTTTCTTTCGCTCAAGTCCAGCAAGTTTCTGCAGTTTCATTTCGAGGATTGCGGTCGCTTGTCGATCTGAGAATGTAAACTTCTTCATCAAGACTGCGTGCGCTTCAGGTGCATCTTTTGAAGCTCGGATAGCTTTGATGATAAGGTCAATCTTATCAAGTGCAATTTTGAGACCAAGAAGGATGTGCTCTCTGTCTTCTGCTTTCCTGAGGTCAAACTCCGTACGCCGTTTAATGACGGTCTTTCGATGTTTAATAAACTCTTCAAGAATCCGCTTCACGGAGAGTGTCTGTGGTACACCGTCAACTAATGCCACCATGTTTACATGGAAAGTATCCTCTAGCTGTGTGTGCTTGTAGATATAATTTAATACGTTCTGGGGATGTGCGGTGCCCTTTAATTCAATAACAATTCGCGTGTCTACCGTTGATTCGTCTCGAAGGTCTTTAATTCCCTCTAACTTTTTGTCGCGAACAAGATTTGCGATCTTAATGATCATATCTGCCCGATTCACTCGATATGGAATTGAAGTAATCACAATAGTAAAGTTCCCCTTCTTGTCTTCAACAATTTCAGCTTCTCCTCGAGTGACAATACCTCCTCTCCCATGTGAGTAGGCCTGGTGAATATCCTTTTCACTAAAAATAATACCTCCTGTTGGAAAGTCAGGTCCTTTTATATATTCAAATAGATCTTCCATGGTAGCGTCCTCATTCTCCAGAAGATGAATAGTTGCTCCACAAAGTTCTGAAATATTATTCGGTGGAATGTTGGTTGCCATTCCCACCGCAATCCCAAGTGTTCCATTTAATAGAACGTTAGGAATTTTTGCAGGAAATACCTGTGGTTCTTTTCTTGTATTGTCATAATTTGGACTCCAATTTACCGTATCCTTTTCTAAATCTTGAAGAAGCTCAGAAGAAAGTTTCGACATCTTTGCTTCGGTATATCGCATCGCCGCAGCTGAGTCACCGTCTATTGATCCAAAATTTCCCTGTCCTTTCACAAGTGGGTATCGAAATGAAAAATTCTGTGCCATTTTTACCATTGATTCATAAACTGCTGTGTCCCCATGTGGATGATATTGAGCTAGTACAGTTCCAACTACCGCAGCTGATTTTCTAAACTTAGCGGAACTGTTTAATCCCATCTGTTGCATGGTATAGAGGATTCTTCTGTGTACTGGTTTTAGCCCATCTCGAACATCAGGAAGCGCTCTTGAGACGATCACAGTCATAGCATAGTCTAGATATGAGGTCTTCATCTCTTCCGTAATACTCTGTGGAATAATATTACTCCTTTCTACAGGAACTTCTTTATCGTCTTTCTTTGCCATATATTAGATGTATTTTATCATATTTTGTGAAGTTTTGCATTAAAAAATCTCCATTTGAAACGCCTAACAAAGTTTGTTATAATTGCTAAATGTCAAATGAATGTTTTCAATCTAATGATAGGGTACGCCTAAAATCAGACTTACCAAAAGAAGCCAAAGATGCTTTGTTTCCAGAATTTCAGCAAAACAACACCTATATTGTCGACCGGCAAAATGGTGATATGGTTAGGCTCTATCAAAAAATTGGCGGTTCTATTTCCGTCAATAAAAAACACCTAGTAAAGATTCCTTAACTACCACCTAAACACATCAAACACGCCAGAGAAAATAGAAAAATCTATCTTCGGCACGGTGACATTTGGAGCACTCACATCAAACACAAAAGCCGAAATCCACATAAAGAAGATGATTCCAGTAATCGTAAACGAAGCAAGATAAACAAACGTTTTTCTTTCAGCTTCTGACTTTTTTCGCAACTTTTCTAAAAAAATAAACATTATGACAAAAGCACTACAACTTCTCCTTCTTTCTCATCTACATCTTTCTTCTTAATACTTAACTTCTCAACTGCCTGTATTTTCTCATTTCCTGTTTCCTTCAAAAATTTATCCAATGTCTTTTTATCATAATGCATTGGAATAATGATGTTTGCACCAAGTTCTGTTGCAATTTGATTTGCGTCACTTGGAGTGATCATTTTTTCTCCACCAATTGGAACAAAGAGAACATCTACTACATCAATCGCTTCTTTTATTTTTGAAGGTAACTTCTTTGAAGCAAGCGCTCCTAAGAAACAGAGGCTCATTCCCTCAAGCGTAACGAGGTAAATGGTATTAATCATTCCATCAATTCCTTCCGACTGAAAACCTTTAATGAAAACGTTACTTACCTCATATTCCCCCGGACCGTTTATTACAATGGGGATTTTATCATTCCTACTCACCTGATCGATTCCGTTCATGTCTCTATGATTAATGGTGGAAAGTACAATATTAGAACCAAAACTTGTTGTTTTGTTTTTGGACTTCTTTGAAACTGGATTAAAGGCAAGCGTAATATCTCCAAAGGTCACTTTGAAGAATTCGGTACCATAGTGTGTTATTACCATACGGCAATTCTAACAGAGTTTGAGAGTTAAAAAAAGAGACCAGTACGGTCTTTTTTAATTTCTACTATCTATTACACATGTAGGTATAAGCAATTCTTTTTTTGCTTTTATGCTCTTCTGACCCTACTACTCTCTACCTCCCATTGTCAAATACTGCAAAATAAGGTATATTTTAATGCCCATCAGTAGATGGGTTTTATTAACAAAACACATAGTATAGAGACTAATCCCACAAGTGGTGGACACTCTATCAAAAATATAATGACTGAAAAAACAATTGAAGAGACAAGTGTAATGTCTCAATTTTCAACTCAAATTCACGACCAAGCGAATCCTCCAATTGTGGGAGACCTGGTAGAAGGAAAAGTTGTAAACATTGGAAAGCAAAAAATATTTATTGATCTTCCTCCCTATGGAGTAGGAATTATCTATGGACGAGAATACCTAAGTGCAAGTGATGTACTTCGAAAAGTAAATGTTGGGGACACGATTGCTGCCAAGGTAGTAATGGTGGAAAACGAAGAAGGATACACTGAGTTGTCTCTCAGAGAGGCGCGACAAGCATTAATCTGGTCTGAGGCGGAACATGCAATTCTTGCAAAAACCATATTTGAAGTTCTAGTAAAAGATGCAAACAAAGGCGGCCTCATCGTTGAGTGGCAAGGAATTCAGGGATTCCTTCCAGCATCTCAACTCAAAGCAGAACACTACCCTCGAGTAAATGACGGAGACAAGGACAGAATTCAAGAAGAACTAAAGAGTCTCATTGGTGAGAGAATATCAGTAATCATCATTACTGCTGATCCAAAGGAAGGTAAGCTTATCTTCTCAGAAAAGGGACCTGAACAGAAAGAAAAGGAAGTAATGGTAGACAAGTACAATGTCGGAGACACCGTACACGGGACCGTAACCGGAGCAGTAGAATTTGGATTATTTATGAAGATTGAAGAGGGACTTGAAGGACTTGTTCATATCTCAGAAATTGATTGGGGACTCGTAGAAGATCCCAAATCACTCTACCCCATTGGAACACAAATAGATGCTAAGATTATTGAAATAAAAGATGGAAAAATTTCACTTTCAATCAAAGCACTGTTAGACAATCCATGGAAGGAAGCAAGTAACAAGTACAAGAAGGCTGACGAAGTAAGTGGAGTAGTCATCAAGTACAACAAACATGGCGCGCTGGTATCCATTGAAGAAGGAGTTGCAGGTCTGGTACATGTATCAGAGTTTGAAAACGAAGAAAATCTTAGAGAAAATCTTGAACTTGGAAAGAGCTACAAGTTCAAGATTACCCTCTTTGAACCAGAAGAACAGCGAATGACCCTGTCATTTAAAAAAGAGTCCTAAAGAATAAATCCCGCATTACGAGCGGGATTTCTTTTTGATCGGTTTTATTCTATTTAAGTTACTTCTTTCACCATGGGTTCTAGCAGACCTTTGGCCATTAAGCTTTGCTAATTGTGGACCGCTATTAACTTTACGTTTAGGTGGCACTTCTACTAATACTAATTTCATAATTATTCAACAGTAACGCTTTAAAAAAAAAATTGTCAATAGAGTTACAACCCACACAAATTAATGCGGGGGTTTTATTTACTTTCCTCTTTTCTTTTTTCCTTCTAGTTAAACTCGTTCATCGCCACAACTCTTCCGTCAGTCAAAATACGTGCAAGTACTTCTCTGAGATTTTTTGACGTCTTTTTAAAAACTAGCATTTCTGATTTCTTGAAGTTCCCCATTAAAAAATCTAATACAGTACCCTCCCCACGTGGCTTCCTTAACTTCCCAAGCGGAGTGGTTGGAGTTATTCCAACACGAACACGAACAAACTCTTTTGTTTTTAAAGACTTAATTATTGACTCAATTCCATTGTGGCCTCCTGAACTTCTGTTATATGCAATTCTAAATTTAGTGAGTGGTAAATCAATGTCGTCGTAAACCACAATTATATTCTCAGCTTTCTTAATCCCTTTAACAGAATTTCCTGATTTGTTCATAAAGGTATTTGGAAGGATAAGTGTTACTTTTTTCTTCTCAATAACTCCCACCGAAACATCAGCGTTCATATAGTTATCTTTTTCAAATAGCGGAAAATTGAAATGTTTGGCAATATCTTCTACTATAATGCGTCCCGCATTGTGTCTCGTATTTTCATACTCCTTTCCTGGATTTCCAAGTCCTACAATGTAATACATGTCACTATTCTATCATGTTCTCCTGTACCCAAGAACCAACACTTCGACCAACTTCCTCCTCTTTTCCATTAAAATTATGTCCTGAATCTTTTAGTATAATAAGCTCGCATTGAATTTCATCATACCGCTCTTTATTTTTAGAATAGTCCTTATCTCCACAAATAACTACCTTTCTGATAGCAAGTGCGTTCATTGAGAGCACGAGATCATATTGTACGTAATCTTCAACAAAATCTTTATTGAGGTAATGTACCTTACCGGTTAATGGATTTGTCATTGTAGTAAAGCATTTTTTGTTTTCTTGTCTCCCAAAGATTGCAGGATTGAGTACCACCACTTCCTCAACTTGATTATGTTCTGCGTATCTTGAAATAATCAATCCACCTAAACTATGTCCAACAAGTAAAAATGGTTGATACCACTCCTTATCCTTACTCCACAGAATCACATCTTCTAAATCATGAAGATACTGTGTGGTTAATGCACATTCAAATTCTCCATCACTCTCTCCAAACGTGTTGGTAGAATCATAGCACACGACCGAGTAACCAAGCGCGTACAAATTTTTCTTTGATTCTTCTAAAAACTTTTGCTCCTTACACCCACCAAGTCCATGAACTAAAAACACAAGACCTGTTTGATTTTTGTTTTCTTCAATGACAACAGAAATATTTTTTCCGTCTCTGTTTTTAATTTTTTCTTTCATACCAAGATACAACACGAAAGAAAATATTGTGTCAAACGATTTTTTATAATAAACTGTATGCACATGAACGAAGATAGAGAAAGTTTTGTAAAAGAAATTTTAAAGTTTGCTCTTATCGCCATACTAATTGTTGTTCCCTTTCGAATGTTTATTGCGCAACCATTCGTTGTGAGTGGCGCATCAATGTCTCCCACTTTTGAAACTGGCCAGTACCTCATCATTGACCAAGTAACCTATCGATTTGAAGAACCGATACGGGGGGATGTAATTATTTTCAAATTTCCACAAGATGAATCTAAATTTTTCATCAAACGAATCATTGGATTACCCGGAGAAATTGTGGAAATAAAGGGATCTACCGTATCAATACGTACTAGAGACAGCACGGAAGCTATTATTCTAGATGAGCTATACGTAGTGCCTGAAAACGCCCGCCCCGATACGGTAACAGTCATCCTTAGAAACGATGAGTACTTTGTCATGGGAGACAACCGACGTGCAAGTGCAGATTCACGACTGTGGGGACCTCTTAAAAAAGACTTAATCATTGGAAGAGCTCTTGTCCGAGTGCTTCCCGTTACTCAATTAGGATTATTGCCAGGAAAAATATGAAAACAGCACCACAACCTTTTTTAGCGGGAGACTTCTACAGGAAAGCAATCAATGTTTCAAATGATTATGGATTTACTTCGCTCAAAGCACTGCTGGCTAATAGAAAAAAAAACGGTGGAAAATTCCCCGTTAACGTAAAATATCGAAAGATTGATTCTCAGGGGGGAGAGTTTATTAGGACGATAAAAAAATGTTTGGAGTACAATGTCGTAAATGAAGAAAATCCAACAATGCTTTATCATGCCAATGTGTCAAACAAAACACTTACGTTTTGTCTTGGTATCATAGGGACACGCCAAAGTATTGCCGAGGCACTACTCATTAAGACAGCGGGGACAATATTAGATGAAATGGGAATGTACAATTATCGTATTCACGTAAATAGTTTGGGGGATGCAGATTCTTCATTTAAATTTAATAAGGAACTCAATAATTATCTACGCAAAAACATTAACGACATTCCTCCAGTAGGACAGGTTGCGTTCAAAAACAATCCTATTAGTGCGCTAGAGTATATCCAGAAGAGAAAACTTGAACTGTCTGATGATGCACCTCGCTCAATTGAGTTTCTATCAAAGGATAATCGACGGTACTTCAGAGAAGTACTAGAATATTTAGAAGCACTTGAAACACCCTATGAAATTGATAACACCGTTATGGGGAATCGAGAGTGTTATCGTCATACTTTATTTGAAATACGGGAGAATAATGATGAACAGACCGTGTTAGCGCGTGGTGGACGATATGATGAATTTTCAAGGAAAGTATTTAAGGTGACAGCACCAGCAGTGGGCATCACCTTTATAATTAACCGGAATCGAGAAGAGAAAATGGTTACACCGCGTCACCGAAAGCCAAAAGTCTTTTTTATATCAATCGGACCCGATGCAAAAAGAAAAGGACTTAACGTAATTGAAGTGCTCCACAAAGCACATATTCCTCTATCTCAAATGGTAGGCACTGATCAGCTATCAAGGCAAATTGAACACGCAGAAGAGCAGAAAATCAAGCGAATTGTGATTATGGGACAAAAAGAGGCTAATGAGGGAACTGTTATTGTTCGAAATATAGACACCAGAGCTCAAGAGATTGTGCCGATTGCTGACCTTCCAAACTACCTTAAATAGTTTGTATCGCTATACAATATATGGTATTATTCTTTCGTTATGATAAATGCATCAGTAACCAAGACAAATAACGAAAGTTCAACGAACACGATTCGTCGATTTACCAAGCGAATGAAAGGTTCTGGGGTACTTCGTCGTGTGCGAGCAATTCGATACCACCAACGAAAACTATCTGCCTACGTTCAGAAAAAACAGACATTACAGTCACTTCAAAAGAAGGTAGAGTACGAACGAGATGCAAAACTTGGTAAAATACCTGAAAAAACTTACGGAAGGAGATAATGAACACCGTTGATATAATGAGCACCACAAAAGGCAAGTTACCAAACTTGCCTTTTCAGTTAATGAAAAATGAAGTACTTGGAAAAAAATACCTTTTGAGTGTTGCTTTTATTGGAGACAAGCGATCACGAAGGCTTAATAAAGAGTATCGGGGTAAGGATACGCCAACTGACGTACTCAGCTTTCCTCTTGATGATGCGAACGGTGAACTTTTTATTAACACAAGGGCGATTGAGCGGGAACGAAAACTATTTGGGTTAAATACTAAAAATCTTACCGCGTTTATGTTTATCCACGGATTACTCCATTTGAAAGGACATGACCACGGTAGTACAATGGAAAGAGAAGAGAAACGACTTTGCAAGTTGTTTGATTTTAAATATCCAGACCGATAATACGAATCGAGAAGGGTGAACACAACATATAACGTTGTTGTGAATTTTGTAATACTATATGTCAAAAAATATAACAGTAGGAATAGATGTTGGGACGAATCAAATTAAAATTGTTGTTTCAGAACGCAATAAGAGTATAAAAACAAGTATCCCAAATATTCTCGGAACGGGGTATGTAGTCTCAAAAGGTCTTCGACATGGATACATCGTCAACACCATTGACGCAACAAAGAGTATTACCGAGGCAATACGCCAAGCAGAAGAATCAAGTGGTGTTTCTATACGAAAAGCATACTTAGCGATTGGCGGCGTAGGGCTCGAAGAAATTCGTTCCAAGGGAGAAGCAATTGTATCTCGAGCAGATACCGAGATTACTAATTTAGATATTGAAAAGGCAGTAAAAGATAGCGAAGAAAAAGTTGTCTCAAAAATCATTAATAGAAAAGTCATTCATGCCATTCCTATTCAATACAAAATAGATGGAGAAAAAGTACTCGGACGACCTCAGGGAATGAAGGGCAACAAACTTGAAGTGGAGACCCTATTCGTTGTTGCCATTGAACAGCATATCCAAGATTTAATTTCAGTGATTGAAAGCATTGGGGTTGATGTACTTGATGTGATGGCCTCCCCCATCGCTGCCTCATTTGTAACACTTACCAAAGCACAGAAAACTGCTGGTGTGCTTCTTGCAAACATTGGAGCCGAAACGGTATCAATTGCAGTCTTTGAAAACAACGTACCCATTTCAGTGAAGGTGTTCCCTATTGGCGGTACTAATATTACAAATGACATTGCACTCGGTCTTCAAGTTTCATTGAGTGAGGCTGAGGATATTAAAATTGGGAAATATAGCAGCAGAAGCTACCCAAATGATAAGTTAGACAAGATAATCATGGCTCGATTGTCTACAATGTTTGATTTGATAGAAGCGCATCTAAAACGAATTGGAAAGAATGGGTTGCTTCCCGCCGGAATCATCATTACCGGAGGAAGTTCAGGCATTGCCACCATCGAGGATTTAGCAAGAGGTATTCTAAAACTTCCATCAAAGAAATCGAGGCTTAAGTGGAAGCAGGATCCAAAAGTAAAAGACGCATCATGGGCGGTGGCTTATGGCCTATGTATTTTTGGGTTTTCTGCAGACCAGGAATCCCCTGGTCTGTCAGTAGCACGGCGTGCACAAAGCACGCTCATATCTATTATTAAGCAATTTTTGCCATAGTTAGGACTAAAGTCAAGATCTTTTCTTTTATCCTTCAGATTGATACTATATACACACGATTATTAACGAGGTAATTGGAAAATTTCATGAAGCAGGTTAAACCAGACGTCGAAGCTTTTGCTCGAATACGTGTTGTTGGAGTAGGAGGTTCAGGAAAAAACGCAGTAAATCACATGATCGACTCTAAAGTGAAAGGAGTAGAGTTTATTGTAATTAATACAGATGCACAGGATTTACATAATTCAAATGCAAAAAAGAAAATTCACATTGGTAAAAATCTAACACGAGGACTTGGAGCAGGAGGAGATCCAACTATTGGAAAACGTGCTGCTGCAGAGACACAAGAAGAAATCATGGATTCTCTGAAAGGATCAGACATGATATTTCTTGCCGGTGGTATGGGAGGTGGAACTGGTACTGGTGCTCAATCAGAGATTGCACGGATCGCACGAGAAATTGGTGCACTTACCGTTGCTGTAGTAACGAAGCCATTTTCATTTGAGGGACAGCAGCGAATGCAACTAGCTGAAGAAGGACTTGAAGCACTTAAGAAAGAAGTAGATGCGCTGATTGTCATTCCAAACGACCGACTACTTGCAGTCGTAGACCGAGACACGTCTGTACGAGAGGCATTTGCAATGTCAGATGATATTCTGAGACAAGCAGTTGAAGGTATTTCAGATCTCATTACTACCGCCGGAATCATTAACGTAGACTTTGCAGATATCCGTTCCGTTATGGAGAATGCTGGAAGCGCCCTTATGGGAGTTGGTGTTTCAGCAGGAGACAATCGAGCAGAAGAAGCTGCACAAGCTGCAATTAACTCACCTCTTCTTGAACTATCTATTTCTGGTGCGAAAGGAGTACTCTTCACCGTAGCCGGAGGAGCCGACCTCGGAATGCTTGAAATACAGGATGCTGCAAAGGTGATTACTGATTCAATTGATCCAAATGCCCGTGTCATCTTTGGTGCAATTAAAGATGACCGATTAAAGAAAAATGAAGTTAAGGTTACCGTTATTGCTACTGGTTTTCCAGAGACTACCTCTCAAAAAAGTACTCCTCTCTTTCATATGAAAAACGACAAGAAAGAGGGTGACGAAAAGAGAATACAAAATACTATTGTTACTCCGTCAGAAAGTAAGAAAGATGAGGTAAAGGAAACTACCCCATTAGCTGAAGACGACAATGATGACTGGGGTTCAGTACCTGCCTTCCTTCGAAGAAGTAAGATTAAGTAGATATTCTTAATACTTGACTATCTTTAATGCTTAGCTATACTGGCTGTATACATATAAAAAGCACCTCTTGATATTTTGTCTTTAAGCGGTGCTTTTTTCTTCATATACAAATTATATCATCAAATATGTTACCACATGTTAACCTATGCCCTTTAGGTATATGCTATACTATTTCCTATGTATGATTTAGCAATTATCGGTGGTGGTCCTGCTGGAGTAGCAGCTGGAGTTTATGCTGCACGAAAAAAATTAAAAACTGTTGTAGTTACTGGAGAATTTATAGGACAAAGCCATGTTTCTCCTGATATTCAAAACTGGATAGGTACTGTTTCTATTTCTGGAAATGAGCTCTCCAAAAAACTTGAAGAGCACCTTGTCGCGTATGCAAGCGACACGGTTGAAATCGTAAAGGGTTTTGCTACCAAAGTTGAAAAAGGTTTTGTTGTACACGTTGGAGATACTAAGTATGAGACTAAAACAATTTTAATTACCTCAGGTGCACGAAGAAGAAAGCTAAAGGTACCAGGAGCAGAGGAATTTGATCAAAAAGGTCTTACCTACTGTGCGACCTGTGATGGTCCCCTCTTTACTGATAAGAATGTTGCAATAGTTGGTGGAGGAAATGCAGGGTTTGAGACAGCTATGCAACTACTTGCCTATACAAAAAGCGTTACGCTACTAGACACAGGAAATGATTTTAAGGCAGACCCAGTTACCGTGAGTAAGGTACTCACTGATAAAAAAATGACTGCAATTACTAACGCATTCACTACTGAAATTATTGGTGACACTTTTGTAACTGGACTGAAATATAAAGTGCATGATGAAGAAAAGACCCTAGATGTACAAGGAGTATTTGTTGAAATTGGCATGGTTCCAAACACTGATTTTATAGAAGGTCTAGTGGAACTTGATTCATATAAGCACATTGTTGTTGACCCAAAGAACCAGCGTACTAAGACAGACGGTATATGGGCTGCTGGAGACGTTACTGATGAACTCTATCATCAGAATAATATCGCTGCGGGGGACGCTGTAAAGGCGCTTGAAGATATTTACATGTACTTGAAGACTCAGTAATAGTAGTTGAACAAATCGCTGTGATTTCCAGTTTGATTGAGTGTACCACGTTGCACGAAAGTATTATTTTTGACTAGCTCACCCTGGCGGAGGAGGAGGGATTCGAACCCTCGGTACAGTTGCCCGCACACCGCTTTTCGAGAGCGGCACCTTCAACCACTCAGTCACTCCTCCATAAGGTAAACAGTAGCATTTTTTATTAAAATAATGTAGGATTATAGCCATCCATGACCCTATCGTCTAACGGTTAGGACATCAGGTTTTCATCCTGGAAATCGGGGTTCGA
>CAYQYW010000004.1:10973-72543 GCA_964421995.1 uncultured Candidatus Saccharibacteria bacterium | reverse complement strand
CCCTATCGTCTAACGGTTAGGACATCAGGTTTTCATCCTGGAAATCGGGGTTCGATTCCCCGTAGGGTCGCAGGTTGTGTTTCCATCCCTTTTTGTTATACTTCTTATAAGAGTCATTAGTTTATTTTTGCTAAAAAAATACAAGTTATGGAAACTTTACAACATTATAAACAGTTGCTTCCTAAAAAAGTTACAGTAATAACCACAAAAACAGACAATGGTTTTGTTGCTGAAATAAAGGAATTTCCTAATTGCTACACGCAGGCAGATAATTTTCCTGAACTTATTGAAATGGTAAATGACGCAATTTTTACGTATTTAGATATTCCACAAAAATACATAGAAAAAATTGGAATTGTATATCTTCCCCTAGCACTTGTTAAAGAGATTAAAAGACTTCGTTTTGAAGATGCCTGCAAAGAGCTCACAAAAGAGATCTCTGCATCAAAAGCTACATATCGTCGCACCTCGTTAACATATTAATGTATGGTTAAAAAAGAAAGGAGAAAACTCACCGATTGCACTCCTGAGAATGTTTTTGCTATGTTTAGAAGATTGGGTGGTTTTGAAATAAAGATAGGAACTTCTAAACACACAAAAATTGTGCATTTAGAGACAGGGAGAGCGACCACAATACCAAGAAATGGGACCGTTAATAGACATTTGCTTGAAAAAAATGTTATTGGTGAGTATTTGATTGAGAACTTGGGTTTTACCTTAGAAGAAATATATAAAAAGCTAAAGTGTTAATGTATAGAAATGTTCTTACTCTAGTTCTATTACCTATTAGGTCAATAGATGCACGTGTTTAAGCCATATTAAGCCGTTATTTCAGCTGGAATATGTATATTTAGCTCCATAAACGCTTTATTCCACTTAATAACCACGTCTTCTAAGGTGTTCCATTCTATGCCCTGTATGCTCACATTTAGATACTTCGCGAGAAGTTAAACCAACAACACCAACCCGCGCCGAAGGCGCGGGAAAGGAAGAAATAATTTAAATCAAATATTTATGTATAACAAAAAAGTACGCATAACCTACACTGACCCTTCTTTAAAGGAAAATATTAATGCAATTATAAACTCTTCAAATATTGAAGCTGACATACACCAAGCTATTCCTAAAGAGGAAATTCTAATAGGGATAAAATCATATAGAGGTCCAGCTATTGGAGGAGATATTAATTTTTTTGTAGACCTAAGTGGGTATTTAATTGGATATTATGAAAGAAATTTACCTAATGCAATGCTAGACTACGCTCATTTAAAACTTATTGAAAAAACTATAAAACCCCTATTTAAATTAGCAAAAGATACGTGGAAAAATAAAAAAGATAATAAGAATACATTTGGATTAGTTGGTGATTTTAATGGAGTTGAAATTCACTATTCTATCAGCATTCATGAAACAGACGAATCTTTCAAAAAAGCACTAGATCAACTACCTGATGTACAAAAAAGAATTTCTAGTTTTTTTAGTGAAATACCAATTAATGCTTTTAAAATAAAAATAATTTTTAAAAACGATACTTGGCTAATTGATTTTAAAACAATAGAATTTGAGCTAATAACTTGTAATAATAAATTAACAGAAGAGATGATATCAAACTCAAGTTTTAAAAAATTATTCGCCTATACTATTGTAGTATTTATTATAATAATATATCTCATATTTAAGTGATTCTAAAAAAACAAACTTTAAAACCAACAGTTCAACTATTTGAGTTTGAAAAAATATATAGAACACCTCCACACGCGCTTCGCGCGGAACTAATCAGTCTTTGTGGAAATTAAACTAAAGGAGTATACTAAAGTAACAGAAAATGACTGAAGAGAGTATTTTAGAAAAAAAGATTGCTGAAATAAGGAGAATTGGAGCCTTAATTCAAGCGCCTGAATGGCTCATCGACGAACTAATAACACCAAAACGAGTGTCAAAAATGCAATTTAGAGCGAAGGTGAATAATAAATTAACCTTACTCACCGCCATTCGCGTGCATCACCGAAATCCACACGCAACTGGTGCACGTCCCTACAAAGGAGGATTTCGTTATCATCCAAAAGTCACTGAGGAACTCTTAACAGTGTTAGCTATGGATATGACAGAAAAGTGTGCCTTAGCAGGTCTACCTTTTGGAGGTGCAAAAGGTGGTATCGCATTTGACCCTACTCTGTGTTCAAAAAATGAACTGAGGGATATCACGGAAAAGGCTACCATGGAAATGTTGAAGGATAACTTCCCACACCCCGACATAGATGTGCCTGGCCCTGACGTTGGGACTAACCCAGAGACAATGTACTGGATGTACAACACGGTGGCTGAAATGAACCATTTTAGAAATATTCCAAGTTCAACAGCAGTGGTAACTGGAAAACCTCTTGAAAATGATGGTGTTCCGGGACGAGCCGACGCAACATCGCACGGCCTACTGATCCAACTTAAAGAATATATTCGTTTAGCAAAACCAAAAATTTCAAAACAACCAAAATTAGTAATACAAGGATTTGGTAACGTAGGATCCAATCTGGCTATTCTAAGTCAGGAAAAAAGATTTAATTATAAGGTGATTGCCATTAGTGACAAAACCTCAGGGATATATAACCCAAAGGGTTTGAATATAAAAAAGCTCGTACAATATCATAAGGAAAATAATCAACTGAAAGGTTTTCCTGGAGCAAAACACATTACCAATAAAGAACTACTGGAATTAAAAACTGATGTGTTACTACCTGCTGCTATTGAAAATCAAATTACCTCAAAAAATGCAGACAATATACAAGCAAAAATAATTTTTGAAGGTGCAAACGAAGCAATCACGCCAAAGGCCCATTTTAAACTATGGGAGAAAAAAATAGCAGTAATTCCAGGAATTGTAGCGAACGTTGGTGGTGTTGTCGTATCCTATTTTGAATGGAGGATGAATCGCGGCGAAGTTAAACACCGAGTGAACCTAGATGAAGAAAAAAAACTAGTCTACAAAGAACTACGAATGATCATGAATGACATAATACAGAATGTCTACAAAAAAAGTAAGAAGCTCAAAAAATCTATTCCGGAGACAGCACATATACTAGCAATGGAAATAATCAAAGACAAGTTGTCTAAAAAGCGTGGTTATTATAATTAGTTTTATCCACCACCTATAATTCAAAAATGATTGGTTATGCCTTCCAATTGTTCTTTAGTAACTTCACCCTCTCTGATTATTTGTATGTCCTCCAAGGTTACATCAACAACAGTTGACGCACTACTGGAAAGCAAACCTACATCAATCACATAATCAACCGTTATATCTTTCAAAATTTCATCAACACTAGATTTGGTCTCTACCCCTGTTTTATTTGCACTTGTTGCCGTAACCGGCCTCCCCAATTCTCTTGCTAGCGCACGAGCAATTTCGTTATCGGGAATTCTAATTCCCAAGACATCTCCTGTTATAACAGGTAGATTTTTTGTTTTTGGCAGAAGTAGTGTGAGTTTTCCAGGTAAAAACGCATTCATAATACGTTCAGCTCGTTCATCGATATCAGTATATTCTTTTGCCATAGCAAGATCCGACACCACAACAGAGGTTTCTTTATAGCTTCCCTTCACGTCTCTTAATTTCTTAACTGCCCGAGCGTTAGTTGCATCCACCCCGAGTGCGTAGAGGGTGTCAGTAGGATAGAGTACAATACCTCCTTGTTTCAATACTTCAACTGCTTTTTGTATCATAGTACATAGCCTATTAAAAAATGATATAATTGTCCAACGTAAGCGCGATTAGCTCAGTGGTAGAGCGCTTCACCGACACTGAAGAGGTCGTAGGTTCGATTCCTACATTGCGCACATATGAATATATTAGGAATAGAAACAAGTTGTGATGATACAGCGATAAGTATCATTACTGCAGACGAAGGATTTACCATCCTTGGCAACACTGCATTTTCTCAAGCAGCACTGCATAGTAAATATGGTGGAGTTTTTCCAAACCTTGCAAAACGAGAACATGGAAAAAATCTTATTCCACTCCTGCGAGCTTCTTTATCCGAAGCCTCTATGAATATAGCTAATAAAATACCGCTCACGAATGAACAAAAGGAAAGGGTAGAAGAACTACTCTCTCGTGAGCCCGAACTACTCTCCTTGTTTATTGAATTTATAGAAAACGTAGAAAAGCCAGACATTGACGCTATTGCAGTGACACACGGACCAGGGTTAGAGCCTGCACTTTGGGTTGGTGTTAATTTTGCAAAAGCTTTGGGATACATATGGGATATACAGCTAATTCCAGTAAACCACATGGAGGGTCACATTCTCTCTTCGCTCTACCAGAACGGAAAAATTGATAGTTCAAAAACGCCAATACTATCCCTCTTAATTTCAGGAGGGCACACTGAACTTGTAGTGATGGAAACATGGTTGAACTATAAACTCATTGGTAAAACATTAGACGATGCACTTGGAGAAGCATACGACAAAGTTGCCCGCATGATGGGGCTTGCATACCCCGGAGGACCATTGATTTCAAAGTTAGCTGAACAATCTCGGGAAAAAAAAGAAGGAAATCCCTACTCTCTCCCGCGCCCCATGATCCATCATGAGAATTGTGACTTCTCCTTTTCTGGGCTAAAGACTGCAGTGCTACGAGAAATTGATGGTACTGAAGACAAAGAAAAAATTGCAGAAGAATTTGAAAATGCAGTAACTGAAGTATTGCTGACAAAAACAAAAAAAGCGATAGACCTCACTAATCCAAAAATATTAGTAGTTGGAGGTGGTGTTTCTGCCAATACACATATACGGAAAGAGCTACAAAAACTTGCTAATGAGGAGAGGTTGGAGTTCTATATACCAGAGGTTAGTCTTACCGGAGATAATGCCATCATGATCGCCTTTGCTGGCTATTACCGAGCACTGCAAGGTGAATACAACGACGATTTCATAGCAAATGGAAACCTAACTCTCTACGGCACATAATATATGGTATTATTTCTCTCATGGATGATAAATTTCTAAAGCCGTACGATCCTCAGGAAAACGAGGAAAATATATATAAAAAGTGGGAAGATAGTGGCTATTTTAACCCTGATAACCTACCAGAACGCCACACGACACCTTTCTCTACCATTATGCCACCACCAAACGCCAACGGACGGCTTCATGCTGGCCATGGTCTTGATATGACACTCAAAGACGTAATCACGAGGTTTGAACGAATGAGAGGTAAAAAGGCACTATTCTTACCTGGAGCTGATCATGCGGGATTTGAAACGCAGATGGTGTTTGAAAAGAAACTGAAAAAAGAAGGGAAGTCTCGATTCACTATGAAAGATGATGAACTCTACAAAGCAATTTGGGATTTCACCCTAGAGAATAAACAATACATGGAAAGTGATTTAAAAAGACTTGGAATCTCTTGTGACTGGTCACGAAATACTTTTACCCTGGATCCAGAAATCGTTTCAAAAGTTCAAAAAACATTTGTAAAAATGTACCATGATGACCTTATCTATCGTGGAGAACGAATTGTTCACTGGAATCCAAAATTTAAGACATCCCTATCAGAAGTGGAAACAAAATTCATTGAGCAAGAAGACCCGTTCTACTACCTACAGTATGGACCGTTTGTTATTGCTACCGTTCGGCCCGAAACAAAATTTGGTGACAAGTATGTAGTGATGCATCCAGATGATAAGCGATACAAAGAATATGAACATGGTCAAAAAATAGACCTTGAGTGGATCAATGGACCAATCACCGCAACCATTATTAAAGATGATTCAATTGATATGGAACTGGGTACTGGAGTAATGACCATTACCCCATGGCACTCCCAGGTGGATTTTGATATTGCAGAAAAACACGGATTAGATAAAGAACAAATCATTGATTTTGGTGGACTTCTTCTTCCTATTGCGGGAGAGTTTGAAGGAACACATATTACTAAAGCTCGTCCGCTGATTGTAGAAAAGTTAAAGGAAAAGGGCCTCCTCGTAAAAGTAGATGAAAACTATAGTCACCAGGTTCGAATCTGTGAGCGAACAAAAGTACCCATCGAACCACAGATAAAAAAACAATGGTTTGTAAAGATGCGCCCCTTGGCTGACAAAGTTATTGAAGCCGTAGAGAAAAAGAATGAAATTAATATTCTACCCGATCATCAAAAGAAAATACTACTACATTGGATGCATAATACTATTGACTGGAATATTTCTCGGCAGATTGTATGGGGTATTCAGATCCCTGCCTGGTTTAAAGAAGATGAAGTGTCTGTGGGTGTTAACCCTGGTCCCGGATGGGAGAGAGACCCTGACACGTTTGATACCTGGTTCTCAAGCGGACAGTGGCCACTGCTTACGCTTGGCTACCCAGAAGGAGCTGATTTCAAAGAATTTTACCCTACTGACATTATGGAAACAGGATCAGATCTTGTATTCAAGTGGGTACCACGGATGATTATCTTTGGACTCTACCTTGCTGGTGGTGTTCCATTTAAGACCGTGTACTTCCATGGAATGGTGAATGACGAGAAGAATAAGAAAATGAGTAAGAGTAAAGGTAATGTCGTGAGTCCAATAGAAGTTAGTGACAAATTTGGAACTGATGCACTTCGAATGTCTCTCCTGATTGGTAATCCTCCTGGAGCATCAATTCCTCTCTCAGAAAATAAAGTTCGTGGGTACAAACACTTTGCCAACAAAATATGGAATGCTTCTCGTTTTGTGTTGTCTAATGTTGAGGGAGTTGACCTAAAAACAAAACCTGAGTTAACAAAAGAAAATCAAAAACAACTAGACGAATTTGATGAAAAAATAAAGGAAATTACCAAGAATTTAGAATTGTATCGTATGGATCTTGCTGCAGACAACATATACCACTACTTCTGGCACGTGTTTGCGGATATAATAATAGAGGAGAACAAAAAGGCGCTTGCGAATAACAACACAAAGCTTTCTGCACAATGGACACTGTATACCATACTCACCGAGTCACTTAAACTACTGCATCCGTTTGTTCCTTTTGTTACCGAGGAAGTTTGGTCTTACCTACCAGAGAAGAGTCACAATCTATTAATGATTGCAGAATGGCCCACTAGTAACTAATGATATCTCTTGAAACAGCTCTGTATGCATTCCTAGGAGGACTTTTGCCTGCCCTGCTTTGGCTGTGGTTCTTCCTTCGAGAGGACAAAAAAAGACCAGAACCACTCCCCTACATCATTATGTCTTTTGTTGCCGGTACTATTGCAGTTTTTATGGTGCTTCCCGCTGAACGATTCTTACAGGAATATTTTGATGGAACTTTCCTCATATTCCTTTGGGCGCTAATTGAAGAGAGTTTCAAATACTTTGCAGCAGCAATCATTATCCTTTGGAGAAAAGTAGTAAACGAACCAATTGACGTAGTGATCTATATGATCACGGTTGCGCTTGGGTTTTCAGCATTTGAAAATACATTATTTTTGTTAAACCCATTACTCCTCGGAAATGTAGTTGATGGAATTCTAACCGGCAACCTACGATTCATTGGTGCAACACTACTTCATACGTTGTCCTCCGGAATAATCGGTATCGCGATGGCGTTTTCTTTCTATCGAAGTAAAAAAATAAAAATGTTATACATACTAGCAGGAATTATCCTCGCAACGGTATTGCATACAATGTTTAACTTTTTTATAATGAATAGTAACGGAGAGCAAACATTTTTCGCCTTTTCTTTAGTTTGGATTGGCATCATTGCTCTTATTTTCATATTTGAAAAAATTAAACGTTTACCAATTAAAAAAATATAAATTATGCCAAAAGACAGAAGATCATTCTTCCAAAAACTAACGGGAGCTATGGACGTAGAAGATGAGTATAATTTTGATTATGCTTCAGAAGAGACTCCTGAAGAAGATGCGGGAACAACAGACGATGAACCTGAAGCTCCTGAAGAAGATGGACAACTAACGGTAGACGTATATCAAACAACAGATGATATTGTTATAAAAGCTGTTGTTGCGGGTGTTCGGCCTGATCAACTAGATGTTTCAATCACCAGAGATATGGTGACAATCCATGGATCACGAGAAGAGACTGAAGAAGCAACTGACGAGGACTACTTCTACAAAGAACTATACTGGGGTTCATTCTCAAGAACCATCCTTCTTCCACAAGAAATTGAAGTTGACGAGGCAAATGCAAGTGAGAAAAATGGAGTACTCACGATACGGCTTCCAAAGATTGATAAAACACGGCAAACAAAGCTCAAAGTACGAAACGGGTAGAGTTACTCACAGAGCACAAGCAAAACCACCCTCTTGGGTGGTTTTTTAAAACCTATCAAAAACTCTTTCTCTCATGTCGCTGGCAATAATATTCCAATCGTATTTTTCTTTTGCCATCCTGGAAGCTTGTGGAATTATATTACTAAGTAATTTTTTATCAGTAAGTGCTTGTTCTATTTTTTTAGCTAATTCTCTAGGACTATCTTTTTCTACAACAAACCCTGTTTCATTATTAAATAGAAAATCTGAAATTCCTCCCTCGTTTGTTGCAACAACCGGGATCTCTGAAACCATTGCCTCAACGAACGAATTACCAAACCCCTCTGAACGAGATGGTCGTGTGAATACGTCTGAAATCTTTAAATATTTCGGAAGCACGCTATGATCAACTTGCCCAAGAAATACAACTCGATCAGCAACCCCTTTTTCCTTAGCAAGTTTCTTTAGTTTTTCTTTATCAGGTCCTATTCCTAAAATCAAAAACGTAATATTCACTGGAAGCATAGACATTGCAACAATCACATCGTCGATTGCATTTTTATGAACAAGTCTTGATGTTGTAATAATATATTTCTCGTCAGGCTTCTTTCCTAGTTTGGTTTTGAGTTCAGCTAACACTTCTTTTGAATATGTCTGTGAAAAACGTGCTATGTTCACTGCATTTGGAATGATCTCTATCTCCCCTTTATACCCCATATTAATCGCCCACTTAGAGAGAAACGTGGAAATTGGCTGGATAACATCTGCTAGGGTAAATCCTCTCACAAACAAAGGGTAAAGTGGTAACATTTTCTTTTTAATACAATCAATTGGATCCCCCTCTTGGAGTGTTAATACGTATGGGATCTTTGAATTAAATGTCTTAAAAAGCCCTGCAGGGACTCCTGTAGAGTGTGCCATCATCGCCCAGATAGCGTCATAGTTATTTTCCCTATGAAGCTGATAAGCTTTCCATGCCGCTGAAAACTGAAACAGTATTTTATTTGCATGTAGAGGAAATTTACCTAAATCTGCTATTGTAGGATTATCCGCAGTAAATCCTATTCGATGTATCACCACATTTCCAATTTTTTCTTTTTTTGGAAGATTTCTGTCAAAGCGCAACGTAACCATGTGGAATTCGATATCCTTATTTCTATCTGTAATTTCCTTAATCGCAACTTCTGCACCTCCAACATATGACGGGTAATAGGTAATAGAAAATATCAATATTTTTTTCATTCTACTCTAGAATACTTTTTATATAGTCACGAACATCATGTTTTACTTCCCACCCCAATAATTTTGATTTTTCTGTATCAAGACTAGAATCCATTCTATTTCCCTTTCGTTCTGGCAACATTTCAATTTCAGTATTAAACATCTTTGCGAGTTCCAAAATAGAATAACCCTCACTGTTTCCAAGGCCATATTCATCACCATGCCCTTTTTCTCCAACTAATAATAAACCATCAATAATATCATCTATATGAGTAAAGTTCCGCATTTGCGTACCAGGAGCTACTACTGTAAGAGGTTTACCTGCTTTATACTGAGTTTTAAAAATTCCAATTATTGTTGCATATGGTCCTTTTGATATTTGCCCAGAACCATATACGTTATAGAAATAAGTAATTACAAAAGGTAAATCATACCAAGTTCCATAGTTTGAAACTAGCTCTGTGTTTATTGCTTTTGTCCACCCATAGGGTGTCTGAATTCTTCCTAAACCACCGTCCCCATACTTTGTACTTGATCCTGCATATACTATTTTAATAGTATGCTTCCTACAAAACTCTAATACTGCAAATGTTCCGTGTACATTTAAATCCCAAACAAGTCCTGGCTCGTCTAAACTTTTTTCAACACGAGAATATTCACCAAGGTGATAGATCAAATCAGGAATTTCTGTAATATGTTTTTCAATATCTTTTGTGTGCCCTTCAATATATAGAACACCATTTATATGGTTCTCCTTCAGACCCGTAAAGTAATTATCAAGAGAAATCACCTTATAGCCGTCTTTTACAAGTCGCTCACACAAATGTGAACCAATGAATCCTGCTCCGCCGGTAACTAGTATTGTCTTCATATATAGTAGTTAGTATACATAAATATATTAAATATTTAAAGAAAAAAACACCGTCACTAAACCGATGTTTTCAATGTGCCCAGGGGCGGGCTCGAACCGCCGACCCCTTGTTCTTCAGACAAGTGCTCTAGCCAACTGAGCTACCTGGGCAACTTATTAAAGAGGTCACTTAAGCCCTCTCTAAATTGTTTTACATTCTCAACCTCTCCTTGTATACCACTATATACATTCTGAAGCTCTACTACGTACGGAGCTAATATATAATAATATACCGCAACCGGCAAGCCAATTATAATAACGAGGAATGTTAGTTTCAGTAGTGTACCGATAAGTGCATTTCTACGCATTGCATGCAACATCTTGTTATTCTCCTTAGTCAACTTGAGCACTTCAGTAAGCTTTTCGTGAGAACTTTGTTCTTTTCCTTGTGTCTTTTGGGTAGAAACTCGTTGCATACGGATGAGTATACCAAAAATAATGTGCCCCCGCTAGGAATTGAACCTAAATCTAGAGATTAGGAATCTCTTGTTCTATCCGTTGAACTACGGGAGCAATTAACATAATTTAGCAAAAAATAAACCCTGGCGCAAACCAGAGTTTGTTCTTACTCAAGTCCTAGTAATTTTGAAACTTTCTCTTTATTGAATCCAATCATCATCTCTTCCCCAATAAACATGACGGGTACTCCCATCTGTCCGCTCTTCTCTACCATTTCAGCTCGTTTTTCTTCATCTTCTGCTACGTTGTAGTCAGTATAAGCAATATCTTTCTCCTTCAAAAAGGATTTCAATTCCTGACAGAAATGACATGCAGGTGTGCTATATATTACAATATTTTTATCCATATATATTACTTAATTAATAGTAGAGACAGTATACCACATTAGAAAAGATCCAATATATACGAGAAAATTCCTCGTTTTTTTAATGGTTCGTTCTCTTCATCTTTCTTATCTACAAGAACAATGACACGCTCTCCCTCTTTAGAGACCTCAAATTTATTGCGAATCTCTTGTTCAACACCACGATCAGTGCTCAGCGTCTCTATGTTGCGCTCTAAGGCCTCTTTTCGCTCCTCAAGGTCTAGGAGCACTGTTGCTCGTTCCATCCTTTTTATGCTTGTTTCTCGCTCGGTTACAAACACCTTCCAGACATTATTTCCTAGGAAAAGGAGGAGGAGGAGTAACAAAAAATTAACGGGCCATGAGAATAAAATCCTCTTTAGCTTTCTCTTTTCGTAAAATTCAAGCATATATAGTATACTATCACGGACTTAATCATGTTTGGAAAAAAAGCAAAAAAAGCAATGAAGATCGTTTGGATGATTTTGAGTATTCTCATCATCCTTAGTATGGTGGTGGTCTATTCAGGAGGAGCGGTGCTATTCTGATTTAACCATTTTCATAAACACATCTTGAGGAATGTTGACTCGTCCAAGGGCCTTCATTTTCTTTTTGCCCTTTTTTTGCTTTTCCCGAAGTTTCATTTTTCGTGTAATATCTCCTCCATAGAGTTTTGCAGTAACATCCTTCTTAAGCGCAGAGAGTGTTTTTGAAGAAAGAATCCTTCCCAGTGCTGATCCTTGAATCTTTGCGGTAAACATCTGCCGAGGAAGTATCTTGTACAATTTCTCTACCGCAATTTCTGCTTCTTCCTGCACACGCCTACGAGCAACAACACGCGAGAACGCAGGAATAACTTCTTCCGCAACTAATATATCAAGACGAACCACATCTGCTTCTCGCATGTCTCCGAATTCGTAGGATATTGATGCAAACCCGCTCGTGACATTCTTCACCTTATCAAAAAAGTTTCTCATCAATTCCCGAAGTGGCATATCAATATGAAGCATCGTTCTTCCGTCCCCAAAAAGTTCAGAACCAGTAACCGTTCCTTCGTGATCATAGAGCAACTGCATAACGGGACTCATGTAGTTGGGCTGCACAATAACAGAAAGCTTCACCCATGGCTCTATGATCTTGGTGATGTCTCCGTAGTCTGGAAACTTGGAAGGAGTATATATTTTTTCCATCTTCCCTTTTATCTCAACTTCGTAGGTAATACTTGGAGTCGTAACAATTAAATCTAAATCAAACTCTCGATGTAGCCGTTCCGTAATAATCTCTAGGTGAAGCATTCCAAGAAATCCACACCTGAACCCCCGCCCTAATGCTCCAGAAGTCTCCTCTTCAAACGAAATTGATGAATCAGAAAGTTTTAATCGTTCGAGTGCTTGCCGGAGTGAGGTAAACTCATCAGCACTCTCAGGGTAGATTGAAGCCCATACCACAGGGACCGGTTGCATGTAGCCAGAAAACGCAGGCAATGGATCCTTCTGTGTGGTGAGCGTATCTCCAACAGAAGCAATCCTTGGTTTTTTAATACCTGTCACAATATATCCAATTTCCCCTTCGCTCAGTGAGTCTTTTGGCACCTCTTCTGGAGAGAAAATTCCTGTCTCGAGAACGGTAAACTTTTCACCTGAGGCACTGAATTGTAGCGCATCTCCTTTCTTTACACTTCCTTTGAACACACGAATATATACCGTTACTCCTCGATGATTTGAATACTGGAAGTCAAACACCAATGCTTGAAGCCCAGAAGAATTTGATTGTTTAGGATCTGGTACTTTTTCTATAATCCGCTGCAGTAGTTCTTCCACTCCTTTCCCCGTCTTTCCTGATGTTTCAATGATATCGCTTGGATCACAATCAATTAAATTTGCAAGTTCCTCTTTAATTGTATCTATCATCGCAAGCGGTGAATCTACTTTAGAGAGCACCGGAATAATAACAAGCCCAAGATCTCGTGCCATTCCAAGTGTGGTGAGTGTCTGCGCCTGAACCCCCTGCGTACTATCAACTAACAACACTACTCCCTCAACTGCAGTGAGAGCACGAGATACTTCGTAGGAGAAATCAATATGTCCTGGTGTATCAATAAGGTTAAATACGTGTCCACTGTGTTCCATTCGGACCGGCTGCATCTTAATGGTAATACCACGTTCACGTTCAAGCTCCATACTATCAAGCACTTGATCCTTCATCTTTCGCTTATCAACCGTGCTGGTATGTTCAAGCATACGATCAGCAAGCGTAGACTTCCCGTGATCGATATGTGCAATTATTGAAAAATTTCGTATCATACTTTTTGTTCAGGGAATATAGCCTTCGTTTTCCAAAACCTTCGGTGAATTGATTTGGATACTTCTTTTAGTTCCCTACTCCTAACAACCTGTAGGAGAATGTAGAGGGTAAAGAGTCCTCCAAGCCCTGCTATGAATCCTTGTGAGAATATACCAAATAATGTATTAATATCAAAGACATCGTCGAGTACGGTCAATAGATAGTACGAAACTGCTCCAGCACCGAATGAGGCAAATACTCCCTTCCAAAATACATTACTAAGCGATGCGGTAAGCCCTCCAAAGTCTTTTTGGAAGAACATAAGTAACAACAGTGCGTTTATAATAACACCAATGGAATAACCAAGTGGAAGCATCAAAACTACCGTTCCAGGAATTCCCTCAACTCGAAGAAGCGATTCCATAAAGGCTTGAAATGGTGAAGAACTTATAAACAAAACACTCAGGTAGTACGCTGAACCAAGCGACAACAATGCGGAACCGACATTAATAAACAAAGGCATCCTCGTGTTTCCTGATGCATAGTATCCGCGTACCAACAACAGTACAATACCTTGCGCTGTTAGAGAAATTACAAAAAGTGCTAGAGCTGCTGCGGTTAATCTTGTGTCTGCCCAGTCAAACGCCCCTGACCCTAATATAATTCGTACGATCTGAGCACGAAGCACGACCACAAACACAATAGCGGGAATCGACCAGAATATGACATGTCTCATTGCTTCATTAATCTGAATGATGAACTCACTCCGTGAGCCATTCGTGAAGAGCCGAGCAAGTGTTGGAAATGCTGCAACAGAATAACTCACCGCAATCACTGCAAGTGGAACGGATTGAAGATTTAAAGAAAAGCTAAATATGGTAATCGAACCAGGTTCCAAAAGAGATGCAATGGAAATCATCACCAGCAACACAATTTGATTTGCAGACAGAGTAATCGTACGAGGTAATGAAAGAGTAATAACCTGTATAATCTCCCGAATATCAAAGAGCCTAAATCGAGGAAGTAGTCCTTTCGTTGAAATAAAAGGTACCTGTATTGCTGCGTGAAGTGCTGCACCAAGAACGACTCCGTACACCAACCCCACGATTCCAAACAACGGGTAAAGAAATATAATTCCGACAATTATCCCTATGTTATATAATAACGGGCTTACTGCATAAAGTATAAAGCGTTGATGCACTTGGGTGATGCTTGCAAAGAGATTTGAAATTCCAAGTAGTATCGGCTGGAGCAAGAGAACTCTGGTTAGAAGTATAAGGGTACTAGTGTCCTCAATTCCTGGGAAAAATAATGCAGTGATTTGTGGGGTAAATATAAAGACAACCGTGCTGACAGAGATAATGAACAGCGCAAAAAATGAGAAAATGTTGTTTATAAAGTTCTTTACCTGCTCACCTTCTTTCTCTGCCATGAATGGTATGAGCACATAGACAGACACCAGAGACGCAACACCTACAAAAATAAGGTCGGGTACACGAAATGCTGCATAGTATATATCAAGAGTCTCCCCTGCACCAAAATTACCTGCGAGAAGTCTGTCCCGAAATAGCGCAAGAACTTGAGAAAGAATTGCAAATAATCCTAACAGATACGCCGCCTCATGAAGGCCACTTACCTCTCGATGCAGGATTTTTAGCAATGCATCTTTCATATGAATTACTCGTTCGTAATTGGGAGATCTTCTACAATACCTTCTATAGGGCTTTTACCTTTCTGTAGGTTGTCGATAATGATCAACGTGTCTACATTCTCCGGATTTCTTTTTTGTATTTCTTTAAACTGCTCTATGGAATCTACTACTCTACCAGCCTTGTAGTACGCCAGTCCTAAGAAATATCGAGCGTTTGAGTAGTCAGGATCAATAGAAACCGCTCTCTCAAGGGCTAAAATTGCACCAGAAGTTTCATTTGAATTGAATTGAAGCAAACCAAGCTGGAAATGTGCGGTTTGATTATTTGGATCAATGATCGTTAGCGCTTCAGCAGAGACAATTGCATCAGCAACATTTCCTTCTTCAATTTGAACTTGGGTAAGTAAGAATATCGCAGCGGTGTAATTATTCTTTTTTTCTAGAGCTCTTCCAATGTATTCTTTCCCTACCTCGCTATTCCCTGTCGCAAATTCAAGTTCAGCTCGTCGCAGGTACAATGATGGATCATGGGGAGAATACATAAGCGCACCATCGTATGCTCGCACTGCGTTTTCGTACGCTCCCTCAATGCCTATCAAAGAAATTGTTTGATACACCCTTCCTAACTGAAGCCAGTTCAAATAACTTGTACCATCAATTTGAAGCGCAGTTTGTGCATTTCCTACCGCCTCTCCAACCAATGCCTTAAATTCTTCTTGTAGTTCATTAGATGGTATATCAGCTTCAGTAATTAATTGATTCAAGGCAATTAAATTAATTTCAGTCAACGACCTAAAATACGCATCACTTTGATGAAGTTTAGCTGCTCGTTCTATTTTCTCTTGTGCAGCAGAAAGATCAGTTGTGGCAAGTTGGATACCCTTTTCATGTGAGACTGCTGCAAGGTATGTACCACTGAGACCAAACAGTCCTGCAATACTTGCAAGGAAAACAATGGTGAGGATAAATACTGCAACAAAACCGAGACGAGGATTTTCTCTAAGTGAAATGGTGAAGTGCTGACCTCCTAAAGACACAATGAATATTCCAGTAAATATAAACGCAAACGCGACGATTGATACACTAGAAGCAGATATGGTAACCAATGTCCATAAATACAGTGCTGCCAAGAAAGACCCTAAACTTACGTGATATGAGAAACGATCCTCAACAGTGCGCATAATTAACGCTCGAAAGCCGAAAAAGAGGAAGGAGAGGTAAAACAAGGTCCACGCAATCATTCCGATCAATCCTGTAGTAATAAACGATGTTGGAATAAAACCAACACCCGTATTAAAATTAGTGTCCCAAAAAACGGTATTATTTATTCCAGCTGGTTTATTAAGCAACCATTCCTTTTCAAACATGTTGGGACCGGCACCAAATATTGATCGTTCTGCATATACCACTTTTCCAATATCCACCGTACTACTCCAGGACGGACGGACATCAAAATACTGTGTGTTAAATTTTTCTGATAGATAACTACCCATCCCGTTTCCACCAAGAAGCACCAGTAAAGAAAATACGAGTACTATAAGTGACATAAATGATATACCTCTTGTTGTATCTTCTACAACCCTGCGTCTAACAATACTGTAGACAAATGTAGCTAATGCAAAGAACCCAACAATCCACCACACCGTACTAAAATTAATGAGGGTGAGAAAAAATAACGACACCAATAGGGAACCAGTAAATAAGTAGTTAGCTACTTTCGGCACTGCACGAGTAGAGAGTATGAGAAGAGACAATATTGCAATCAGTCCTGAAAATATTGCCATGTCATTCCAACTTCCAATCAATGTTGACGTAGAACTGGTAAAGACAGAGAATGACAGAAAATCAACTCCAAACAATAATCTTGAAACATGGAATAACGCAAGAACCCCAAACGAAGTAAACAACGCCAGATATATTTGAACGATGCGCTGCTTAGATCTAACCAGTAAAACAATAAGAGAGGTGATCAGTGTCATGAGCGTAACAAAACTTAACGTATCTACGTTAAGACCGCTTCCAAATAATGACCCTTGCACATTCTTAGAAAACATACTTGAAAGTAAGTATGCAACAGGAACTAACCATAGTAGTAAGAGTACTGGACTCTGAGGAATATCTATCTGTCGCTTCTGTAGTCGTGATATTATATAGAAAATTACTCCAAGAAACGCGACAAGCGCGATGAATACCGACTTAGTAAATGAAAGCGATAGTGAAAGACCTGGAATAAAAAACAGTGGAAGTAAAAACACCAATGCAATAACGAGCATAGATGCCACCTTCTCATAGGGAGAATAGTGAGCAAAAAATACTCTTGTTTGTTGAATAAGAAATTTCATAATTATAAGAATGCTTAATAATATAGAGATAGTATAATACAAAACCTCCTAAATAGAAAAAGACCCGCTTTCACGGATCTTTTTCATAGTTGCCTCCTTGTGCTTATAAGCCGGATTCTGTATGTATTTCTTGGCGAGAAATACACGATAGTCATTTATCTTGAAATAGTGTTACCACTACTTTCTTTGCGGCACTTCCTGTAAAGGACGCGGCCTTGCACTTAGGTAAGGATTTTGCCGTTTCATCTTCTATGTTTCCATAAAAGCTTACCCCAAGGGGTATCTTGTCTATTTCTAACCAAGACGTCTCTGCTCGCACCTCTAGGATTGCTCCTGACGGGCATTACCCGCTACCCTGCTACCATAAGTAAGTGTCCGGACTTTCCTCTCTCGAAGAGTAACTATCCAACACAAGGACCAATATTATACCACGAAAGATCTATATAGCAACAATATCCCCTATTACTACAGTAAGCGACCCCGTTGGAACTTCAAGCACATAGAGAGCCTTACGTTCTGGTGTAAATATCTCTGGATAAGTATCTGGAGAAATATTTCTCTCAACATGAACTACCATAAAACTCTCATCAATCCATATAATGTCTAGAGAGAACAACATGTCTTTCATCCATATTCCATAATAGTCTAATTGAGGAAATATAAAGAGCATTGATTGTTCTTCCTTTCCAGAAAGCCCAATTACTCTTTTTTTGTGTGTATCTGCTATCGCTACCGTAATAGCTTCCTCTCCAATAGTAATAATTTTTTCTTCCTGAGTAGTAAAGAAAAAGAATACCGTAAAAACTAGTAAAATAAGAAAGATATATTTCATACAACGGTTACAATTTCTCCATCCCTCGGTGACTTCTCAAACTTACTAATCTGTACGATATCACACCCTGTTCTGACGTTCATTATTTTATTGTATACCACCTTGGTAGACGAAACTAGTTTTACCCTATTCCTTAGGTGTCTAGTTTTGTATAATACAAATACTTATTAATAATAAAAAAATATGAAAGGACCAGAAATACACGTATTATCAAACCTAGACGGACCAGATAGAGTTATTGATGCAACAAAAGAAGCTCTCGACAGAGCGATGGGAAGGACAAAATAAACTACGAGTTACTTTTTTGATGTGCACACTGTTTATACTTTTTTCTTCCCTATTTTATACTAGAGACCAAGTACATCGTATCTATGTTTATTGTATGCACTACTCCCACCACACGAACGATTCAATGAGTTTTGAGTTAATTAAAATAGTGCTCTTAATATCTTCCCTCTCTAATCCAAGTGTTCCTGCCCTTCTAAGATTAAGGTAGCGATCCGAAATCATAGTTGTTCTGATATCAAAACTTGAGGGTTTCTTTCCATCAATTAAAATCTCCTGTGCTATTCTAGCCGCTTCTTTTCCTTGCTCATACGGTGAATAGGTAACTATTGCTAAATAACCTTGAACTGGCCAGAGTGAAATCTCCGGTAAATTACTATTCTCAACTATCCACTGGGTAACCTCATGAATCGTAACTGGATTACCCGCTTCATCCTTCAAAAGATGAGCGGGGGAAAATAGAAAAGCATCTACTTTATCTTGATAGTCAAGAACCAACCTTTTTAACTCACTAAACTCAGAAGTGACATGCCAACCAACAAACTCAATGTCTTCAATATCTCCTTCCTCTTTTCGTAAATCGTTTAAATACTGTTCCCATACACGATCCCCAATCACTGCAATTTTTTTAACTGAAGGAAATAGAGCTTTTAAATAATCTATTGCTTCCACAAAGTGATTGTTTTCGACAACACCAGTGGTATTTTTTGAACCAATGTAGCCATATTCAGGCAGAACCTTCGTAAGACTGAGATATACTATCGGTAAGTCAGTGTTTAAATAATACGGAATAACTACTAACTTTTGTACATCTTCATCTGTTGTAAAGAGCACATCTGGCTGCCACTCATCAATTAATGCTTTTGCCTCTTTTACAGCTATTTCTTCTTCAGCGAGATTTTTTCTCAAGATATCCAAGCTGTATATCTTTACCACGTAATCAATATTTTCTTTTTCAAAAATTTCATTAATTCCCTTTATATATCCCTTAACAAGACCTGAGGGAAACTCCTCATGAAAACTGTTTAGGATAAAAACCTTAATCGGCCTATCTTCGGTAAACTTCCAAGGACTACGGAGAAGGAAATAGGAAGAAGCAACAACAATCACTAAGACAAGTACTATAATGACCGCAAGAACTTTGTTATTTTTCATAGTGTAGCTTAACTATTATTTTTAAATTAATGACTACTCTAATGATAGTTTTTTAACATTATTACTATTTAGTCTATATCCTTCTTTCTAAGAAAGCAATAGTTATTTCTTCTTTTTATGTCTATCTATAAACCATCCTGTACCAAACCCAATTATGGTTAGCGTTATAATGATGAATATGAATGGTACTGCTTTATCTTGTGTATGTTCCTTTGCAGGTAGTGATACTGCTTCCTCGAAACTTATTTCAGTAACGATACACCATCCCACATTCGGCAAAAATTTACTCACACCCAAAATCTTGTTTCCACGATAATTTATCAACACATCAGGTAAATAGATCTTGTCATAATCTGTTTCAAAACAATGCTCAACATTTTCGCTTACCACTGATTGCACAAACATATTAAGATCACGCAGTAACACCGGACTTATGAGCAACTGATCCTCATTAACCAGATACGTTTCCTGTGTATCACTTAACATAAAGCGTTCGACTGCAATATCAAACATATCATCCATTGCTTCAATAATTGCCACGAATCCAAGTAGTTCGTCACTTCCATCAACAAAAACAGGTGACATGATTGAGAAATTTGGATAGATATCACCATAGGTTCCAATATATGGACCATAAAAAGAAAGTTGGTTCTCTCCCGCAACTCGAATATAATTGCGAGTAAGACCATCCTCTATATTCGTAAGCCACGTAAGATTACTTCCTAACAGAGAACTTTCTTCAACCGCATACACCACCTGACCTTCTGGGGATATAAACACAATATTAGAATACCCAAAATCATCTTTAATCGTATCTATATATTCTTTTTCAGATATAGACAACCCATGAATAATCTTATAATCATCTACATAGGCGCTTACTTCCACCGCAAGCACCACATCATCTCCAGTTTGCGTATCGATATGAGAAAAGTGAACATATTTTCTCCTTATCTCTCCATCAGGGTCTTTCCAGTCATAAAATCCTGAAACATTCTTTTTCTCTTTACTTTCTATGTGTAAGTTATAAATTTCGGGAAGTGTGTCTCTAATTATATCACTACTAAGATTAAGCCCTATAAATTTTTCATATATATGCATCACGACAACCTGTTTTTTATAATCTAGAAGAACACTATATCCTTCTTTCCCTACCAACTGTAGTGCAATGCTCTGGAATACACTACTTTCCTGCAACTCCTTGAGCGTTAGTTGGGGATACGCGACAAGATAATTCTCTATCTCTCGCGTGATAACTTGAGTGCGTCTGTCTACATCTTTTACAATCAAAGAGTTATTAAAAACTTTCTGTTTCCTAAGAATAGTTTTTACTTCTGGAGACGCTGCAAGTGTTTCTATAGTACGCTCTATGGAGGCAAGACGTTCTTCGATTGCATTACTTTTTTTAATGAGTGTCTCACTCAAAATAGTAAATGAGTCTGTACGCAATTTTTGAACGTGGGACACATGCGTATACCAGAGTATCAATCCCCCTAAAAAGATGGCTACAAGAAAAAAGCCAATACTAAAAAATGCAGTGTATTTCATTGTGGATGATGGTTTTCGCCTCTTAGTAAAGGATATTACCCAAAAAAATGGAAAATATGAAACCTATATACTACATAATAGTATGCTGACCTTTTAATGTCATTATACACAAGGGGATAGCAAGCCTTTTTACGTTGCGGGCTTCCTCGATCTGGAACCGTGGTTGGTCAAGCCTTGTAAGGTTATTTTTAACTATTTTAGTTTATCAAAATTAAGGTCCTCGAGCACCTTATATTTTTTAAATTTTAATTCGCTTTAAAGAAGTGTTGTTGAAATACAACCCTGAATTCTTTATCAAAATTTCTATAAACTTTGGAACTAATCTTTCAAAAAAAACAAGTGATGGTATTACATACATGATTGTTAAAAACCCATTTGAGAATATATTCTGTATAAAATTACTTTCAAGACTAAGAAAGAAATACCATAGAGCATAAGCACTCAAGTGTAGGACTGCATAGACAACTACAGACCATGCTGATGCATAATATCCGAATATCTTTATTTTTTCCTCAGCAAATGACTCTTTTTGAACACTCTTATCCTCACCTGGGCGATCTCTGTTTATAGTTACTAGCCAAATACTCTTTGTTGTTTTTGTCCCAGAAATGACATATAAAAATTTTATTAATAGATAATATAAAAACTTAAAGAGGTTTGTTACTAATACTCTCCAGAACAACAACCTTATTAAAAACACAGATCCACGCAGGAGTTTAGTAGGCTTTGTATGTAAAAATTCAATTTTCTCTACAATTTTTTCGGAAGTTATTTTTTCATTCTTGAAATAAAATTGATCTTCTTTAAAATCATAAAAGAACTCGTCTGTACTTAATAAGTCTATAGGCCAGTTTATTCTTCTTTTTATACTAGTAGGACTAAGACGAACCGTACCATCTTTCTCTTTTTCACCATAGGAAACAGAAATTATAATTGGCTTTTTGGTATTATTAACATTTAAATCTTTTTCTTTTATGTAATATTTGTATATTGAGATAAAAGTAAGACCATTTTGGTCTCTTTCTTTTGAAGTACTAAATCCAAAGGCATCAGAAAAGGCTACCGGTTCGGAGAGTCCGAATTTTTGTAAAGAAAACTTATCAATGAATTTTTGCTTATCCATACATTAATTACTAGCTACCTCGTGCTAGCCCTAATTGGCGGAGAGAACGGGATTCGAACCCGTGGAGGATATTAAACCCTCACATCCTTTCCAAGGATGCGCCTTAAGCCACTCAGCCATCTCTCCTACCTTACAAAGGTAGCATTAAAACTGTTTTTTATAAATTCCTCAATTTCCTCCTCAGTGAATACATCATTATCAATCAACGTTTTAATTTCATTTCTAATATTTGTACAGTAAAATTCAGGTCCGTCACTATTAATGGTGAGCTTCACTCCTGCATCATAGAAAGATCGATATATTTTCTTCATCTCTTCATAATCCTTTATTCTTCCAATAAGAAGATTGCTCGTAGGACACAATTCAAGATAAATATTTTTCTCTACCAATTTTTCCATTAATGCAGGGTTATTCCATGACAAAATTCCATGACCTATTCTATGAGGCGCTACCTTCTCAACTAACATTTCCATTTCTGTACTATCTCCTTCCTCTCCAGTATGAATGGTCACCCCTAGTCCATTCTTCTTTGCGTCAACAAATATATCTACTAATTCTTCTATATTGAAAGATTCCATCAAAGGACCGCTGAGGTCTATTCCAACAACACCTCTGTCTTTATACTTCAGTGCTTTTTCATAAATAATCAGATTCTCTTTTTTACTAATCTCACGATCCATTTCAAAAATTATTCCTGCTTTAATCTCTGGAAATTCAAATATGGTTTTTTCCATTCCATAAAGAGCTGCGAGGATAACATGATCTAAATCACGCTCCCCACCACGGTTTCGCTTCATCGGACAAAACCTTAATTCATGCAACACAATATTACTATTCCTATATGCACCACCGATTGTTGCGTGTACTGATTTTTCTACTGCAAAAGAGGATGATTGAATCATTTGGGAAAGCTTGAACATCTTTTTATTAATTTCAAAAAAATCTTTGTACTTACCTTTTTTTACCGTCATTGTCTCTTCAAACTTCCAGTAATCTTTTGTAGGAAGCTTGATACCTTGCTCATGCGCAATAGACCACATTATATGCGGCTCTACTGCTGCACTTAAGTGTGTATGTAAATCAACTAGTTTTTTATTAGATTTTGTCATAATTTGGAGCTTGCTTATTAATCGTTATCGTATGAGGGTGGGACTCCTTCTGACCTGCATTAGTAATTTGTATAAACTCAGCTTGTTCTTTAATACTTATAATGTCTGGTGCTCCGATGTACCCCATTCCAGATTTTATTCCACCAACAATTTGATATAACACATCCTCTAGCTTTCCTTTATACCGAATAATCCCTTCAACTCCTTCTGGAACATATTTACGTGCACCACTTTGGAAATACCGATCACTTGATTTTCCTTTCTTCATTACAACCTCTGATCCCATTCCGCGATAGGCCTTGTACTTCTCCCCATCAACTATGATCATTTCTCCGGGTGTTTCAAACACTCCTGCAAGCATGGACCCAAGCATCACCGCACTTGCACCCGCAGCAAGTGCTTTTACAATATCACCCGAGTGTTTTAGTCCACCATCTGCAACCACCGTTACCTCTTTATCTTTCAACGCCTCAACTACATCTAGTACTGCCGTTAGCTGTGGTACTCCAATTCCTGCAATAATACGTGTTGTGCATATTGCTCCTGGGCCAATTCCAACCTTAATTACATCTGCAACGTCTGCTAAGGCGATAGCAGCTTGAGCAGTAGCAATATTCCCAACCATGATCTCTCCTTTAATACTTTCTTTTATTTTTTGTACGTCCCTAATTACTTTTCTTTTATGAGCGTGTGCGCAATCAATCACGAGCAAGTCATTCCCCGCGTTATCTAATGCCTTTGCTCGTTCAATATCATGTGGTCCGCACGCAGCAGCAGCAAGTAAATTTTCTTTTTTAATCTCACCCACCATTCTAACCTGCTCTTCAATGGTATTTGATCGATGAAGAACACCTAGGCCTCCACGTTTTGCTATAGCGATCGCCATAGCACTCTCGGTGACTGTATCCATTGCAGCGGCAAGTATCGGTATTTGTAATTTTATTTTTTTAGTAAATTGTACACTTACCTTTGCACCACTTGGACTTACATCAGATTCCTGAGGTACTAATAAAACGTCATCATATGTTAATCCTGTTCTCATATATAGTATATTTTTTTATTACTCCCACTCCATAGTTGCTGGTGGTTTATTTGAAATATCGTACACAACTCTATTAACACCCTGTACTTCGTTTGTAATCCTTGTAGAAATCTTCTCTAATACGTCAAATGGTATTTTCGAAAAATGGGCCGTCATTGCGTCCTCTGATGAGATAATTCTAACAACTATTGGATATTTGTAACTTCGTTTATCCCCTTGTATACCGACACTCTTAATCGGTAAAAGTACTGCAAACGACATCCAAACCTGATCATAGAGCTTCGCTTTCTTTAGCTCGTGCTCTACGATGAAACTTGCCTTCCTAACGATGTCAGCTTTTTTCTTCGTAACCTCGCCAAGCATACGTATTGCAAGCCCTGGTCCTGGAAACACTTGTCGAGTTCTTAATTCCGTCGACAGCTGCAATTCCTTTGCAAGACTTCGTACCTCATCTTTATATAACTCTCGTAGAGGTTCATATAGTTTCAACTTCATTTTATTTGGAAGACCACCTACGTTGTGATGAGACTTAATCACTGAAGCATTTTTTGTTGCGCCACTTTCTATTCTGTCAGAATAGATCGTTCCTTGTATTAATACCTCTGCATTAATCTTCTTTGCCTCTCGGTTGAAGATATCGACAAACAACTTACCAATAATCTTCCGTTTTCGTTCTGGACTGGTGACTCCTTTCAATTTTCTGAAAAACTCAGCACCTGCTTTTACAATTTTTAACGTAAGGTCTACATCAGAAAACGCTTCTTTGAGAAATTCAGTCTCATACGTTCTCATTAATCCTGTATCTACGTACACTGCAGTCAACTTCTTGCCAATTGCTTGACTTACGAGTGCCGCTGCAACCGATGAATCAATTCCACCAGACAATCCTATAATCGCCTTTTTGTCTCCAATAGTTTTTTTTGCTTCTTCAACAATGTCATCAATGAGTGTTTTAGAATTCCAATTTTTCTCACAATTGCAAATAGTGAAAATAAAATTACTAAGTATTGTATTTCCTTTTCTTGTATGCGTCACTTCTGGATGAAACTGTACGCCGTATATATTTTCTTTTTCGTTCTCAAATACCGCAACAGGAGAATGTTCAGTACTTCCAGTAATAATAAAGTTCTTGGGAAGTGACTTCACCACGTCCATATGGTTCATCCATACTTTTTCTTTTTTGTTTAATCCATTAAGAAGTACTGATTTTTTGGCCACGAGATCAGTTAACCCATATTCTCCTGATTCTCCTTCAGCAACTACTCCGTTTTTGGAATGCGCAATTACTTGATGTCCATAACAGATTCCCAAAATAGGAATACCTAACTGAAGTATTTTTTTATTAAGCGCAGGAGCTCTTTTGTCATACACTGAGTAAGCAGCACCTGAGAGGATAATTCCTTTTGTGTGTTTTAATTTATGTAAAGAAACCGTGGACGAAAAAACCTCAGCACATGCGCCGAGATCCCTGATTCTCCTTGAAATGAGATGTGAATACTGACTACCAAAATCCAATACTGCTATATGTTCCATAGCTTAGTATACACTACCTTTTAATTAATACTAATGAGTTACTTTCCAACCAGTGCTGATATCCGGTCTTCCACCGGTGGGTGTGTCAAAAACATTCTGTGCATGTAACTTGTCTTCACTCCAAACGGATTAGAAATATATAGATGCGCCATTGCATGGTTTGCTTTTTTTAATGGCACCCCGTGATTACTAATCTTCTTAAGTGCAGATGCTAATCCTTCAGGATACCGAGTAAGTAATACTCCAGAAGCATCTGCAAGAAATTCTCTTTTTCGTGAAATAGCGAGGTGAATTAGTTTCGCAATGATTGGTGAGAAAATTGCGAGTGCAATTCCAACAACCATCATCACTATCTGGATTCTTCCATCACGATCACTGCCATGTCCATAGATAGTAGATCGAATGAAAAAGTCAGAAAGAAGTACCACAAAACCAACCAACACCACTGCGACCGTCATGAGCAACATATCTCTGTTTTTAATATGAGATAGTTCATGAGCAATTACTCCTTCCAACTCATTACGATCTAATATAGAAAGCAATCCAGTGGTTACTGCAACAACACTGTGTTCTGGATCTCTTCCTGTGGCAAAGGCATTCGGTGACGTGTCTTCTATTACATATATCTTTGGCATCGGTAGCCCTGCAGTAATTGATAGGTTTTCCGTAACATTCCAAAGCTCTTTGTGTTCGCTTCTCGTAATCGCCTTCGCTCCCGACATTTTCAAAACAATCTTATCTGAAAAGAAGTAGCTTCCAATATTCATAATGAGGCTAAAGAGTACTGCAGCGTATAAAATAAGAGAACTATTAAAATACCAAGAAGCACTCCATCCAAGACCCATTACCACAACAAAAAAGATGATCATTAAAAACCACGTTTTTCTTATATTTGTATCCTGTTGTTTATAGATTGATGTCATTTGCTTTCTTTAGCTCGCCTGTCAAACGATCAATACCTATGAAGTCTTATGTATTTCGACGAGCATCATACTTTCTTCGTGCTTTACGAATTTCTTTTGCTAAGGAATCACGTGGATAGGAATCTTTTGGAAACTGCCTAAAAAAAATCAAACATCTCCCGCAACTCTTTTTTCTCTTTTAAATCTAGTGTTTCCTTTGCCATATTATTTTTCCTCAATCATAGCCCGAAACTCGTCAACTCCTTCAGCCAACTCTTTCTTAATATCAGGATCACTAATTTCATCTTCTATCATCTTCATCTTAGCGAGCATTGCTTGCATCTTTTCTTTGGTAATACCCTCTCCCTCTTTTTCATACTCAGATAGTATCTTTTCTAACTTGGCAATCAGTTCTTCCGTTTCGTCACCCATACTAGTTAAAATTTACTGCAACCGGTTCCTTTGCTGCTTCATCATCAAGTTCAAAGAATACACTTTCCTTGAAGCCAAACATTCCTGATACAAGGTTATTAGGAAACGATTGAAGTGCTGTATTGAGGTCACGAACATTCGTGTTGTAGAATCGTCGAGCTGATTGAATCTTATTCTCCGTGTCTGACAATTCTTTTTGCAATTCTAGAAAGTTCTGATTAGCCTTTAAATCTGGATAATTCTCTGAAACCGCAAAGAGAGACTTTAACGCATCAGTAAGCATATTCTCTGCTTCTGCTCTTTTTGCCGGGTCCTGCATACCCATAGCTCTTGTTCTCATCTCAGTTACGTTAGCCAACGTTTCCTTTTCATGCGCTGCATATCCCTGTACAGTATTCACCAGGTTGGGAATTAAGTCATATCGCCTCTTTAGCTGAACATCAATGTCTGCCCAAGATTCTTGTGTTCTATTTCTGTAGCGTACAAATGTGTTGTAGGCCATTACCAGCCAAAGTACAAGTGCTACTACTACTCCAATTACGTAATACATAGGTGTTTATTTAATTTATATAACTTGAGTATATCACATTACCCAAAGGGCACAGGTATAAAAGCCCCTGAAGAAAAGGAGCTTTTCTCTACATCATTCCCATGTCTGGCATCTGGGGTGTCCCCTTATCTTCTGAAGGTAAATCTGCAATAGCAGCTTCAGTAGTAAGGAATATTGCAGCTGCAGAAATAGCGTTTTGTACACAACTTCTGGTTACCTTAACGGGATCAATAATTCCTTCTTCAATCATGTCATCAACAAGTCTATCCTTCATTGCGTCATATCCGGCATTAATTTTGGCTTTCTTTACGCTTTCAACAATAACTGCGCCATCGTCCTTTCCAGCGTTCATCGCAATTTGCTTAAGTGGCTGATCAAGTGCTTTCAGCACAATCTCAAATCCAACTTCTTCTTCATCAGTCATTTTCTTTCTCTCAGCGTTTGCAATTTTTTGCGCAACCTTAACTAATGCTGATCCACCACCAACAACAATTCCCTCATCAATTGCCGCTTTGGTAGCGTTCACTGCGTCTTCCAACTTCAACTTCAAGTACTTCATTTCAGTCTCAGTAGCTGCTCCAACTTTAATTACTGCAACTCCCCCTGCAAGTTTTGCAATTCGTTCTTGAAGCTTTTCTTTATCAAACTTAGAATCACTTGATGCAACTTGTGCTTTCAAGCTTTCTACTCTCTCAACAATATCAGCTTTCTTTCCCTTTCCTCCAACGATAGTGGTCTTCTCTTTAGTTGAAGAAATAACACTTGCTTTACCAAGCTGACTAAGGTCCACATCTTCTAACTTGATTCCAACCTCTTCTGTAATTACTTCACCTCCGGTAACTATCGCAATGTCTTCAAGTATTTCTTTCTTTCGATCTCCATATCCTGGTGCTTTAATTGCAAGAATATTGAATGTTCCCCGAAGCTTATTCACCACAAAGGTAGTAAGTGCCTCTCCATCAACATCGTCAGCAATAATCACCAAATCTTTATTTCCTGATTGTGCTAGTTTTTCAAGCAGTGGAAGGATTTCTTTCACCGTTGAGATTTTTTTGTCAGTAAGAAGAATTGCTACTTCCTTGAATTCTGCGTCCATTCTCTCTGCGTTGGTAATCATGTATGGAGAGATGTATCCCTTATCGAATTCAAGTCCCATCACCACCTCTGATTCAACACCAAATGATTGTGACTCTTCTACCGTTACCACACCATCTGTTCCCACCTTATCAATCGCATCTGCAATTTCTGACCCTAAGTCTTTTGATTCTGCTGAGATTGTAGCAACCTGCTTGATCTCTGCCTTACTCTTGATCTCCTTACTCATCTTTCCAAGTGTCTCTACAACTTGCTTTCCAGCCTTTTCCATTCCACTTCGTACTGCCATTGCGTTTGTTCCCATTGCAATTCGCTTCATTCCTTCTTCTACAAGCGCCTGTACAAGAACAACAGAAGTGGTTGTTCCGTCTCCTGCAACGTCATTTGTCTTATTTGCAACTTCCTTTGCAATCTCTGCTCCCATATTCTCAAACTTATCTGCGAGTGTAATCTCCTTTGCAATTGAAACTCCGTCGTTCGTTACGAGTGGTCCTCCATACCCCTTATCAAGTACCACGTTTCGCCCTCGTGGACCAAGTGTTACTTTTACGGTGTCAGCTACCTGATCCACTCCACTCTTGAGCGCTTTTCGCGCTACTTCATCAAAAATTATTTGCTTTGCCATAGTTATTACTTAATGATTGCTAAAATGCTTGATTCAGAAAGAATATAGTATTCCTTTCCGTCTACCTTCACTTCATCATATCCGTACTTAGAAAATATTACCTTGTTTCCTATCTTCACGGTCATTTTCTCGTCATCTTTTCCGGGACCAACCGCTACAACAATGCCTTCTTCAGGTTTTTCCTTATCTACGGTGTCAGGAATAATAATTCCAGAAGGTGATGTGTCTTCTGTACTTAATGGTTTAAGGAGCACTTTATCTCCTAGGGGTATAATACCCACATCTTTTTTAGTTTTAGTCATACGGTGAGAGTATACGAAATATAGTAGAGATATGCAAATATATTTATATATCTTTACTATATTTTTTATATTAACGCCCCGTGCGATGATTAACGCAAAAATCAGACCATAACATTCTTGTTGCATTACAACCATCTATACTGCAGTGTTTTCTTGATGTTTCAAATTGTGCTCTCATTCTTTCTGTCATATATGTTTTTGTTTATTGAATCACTACTTATATCACAAAATAGTATAATAGTAAAAGCTCTTATTTTGTGATATATTCCACTTATGACAGAGACTTACGGCAATAATGCTGAGTCTTGTAAAGGTGGTGTAAGACACTGCACATGGATAAAAAATAAAAATGATATCTTTATTTGTGTGTTCTGCAAGAAAGAATGCTCGTCTCGGGAAATTAGAGGAGAATAAAACCCTAGGAACATTTTAAAAACCCATCGGTTTGGTGGGTTTTCTCTATTCTCTCTCTGAGATTATTTTTCATATGGCCACGTTGCCTTTTGCTCAGCTAAGTCTTTTTTCCATGGCAAGTTCTGAAAAGCTCTCACACATTTATTGCCGTTTTCGTTAAAATTACTCATGTTTTATATATTAAAACTATTATCAATATATAATGATAAACAATACTATATTATTCACTCATCATACACCTCCAAACCACGCTCAATCAGCCTGTCACTCACCTTTCCCCAATCAAAATACTTTTTATAATCCTCTGAATTAATGTATTTAATTTCTGTTATATCTCCGTCTGGGTCACCAACAAATTCACCAATTCTCTCTATCTCACAATATATACGAAGTTGATACTCAATTGGTTTATTAACTAACCAAGCTTTTTGAAAACCAATGGGAATGAACGTTAGCGGCCGTACGTTCGCTTCTTCTTTTAACTCTCTTATAGCACATTCCTCAAATGTCTCATTTTCTTCAATTGATCCACCAGGTAGACCCCAGGAGTCGGTCTTTTCGCTATATACAATAAGTAGCTTTCTTTTCTGAAACGTAACGCAAGAAACCTGTGTACACTCTGTATATGGTAAATGCGAAAAATCGTCTGCGTCCTCGTACTCTGCAGTAGCCTGTAGCCCACTAACTCTCTCTAACCAGGTAGTAGTCACTTTCATATAGCTATTATTGCATAAATTTCAGACTCTGCTATACTCCTATCAAATGGAAAACCTTATTGGCGCTTTGCCATATATACAGATAACACTTTCTGTTCTCTTGATAGTTGCGATCTTGCTACAAACGCGTGGATCAAGTCTAGGAGGAGCATTTGGAGGAGATAATTTTAGCAGTGCGTATAACAAACGTCGCGGCGCAGAGTTATGGTTATTTAGGCTATCTATTCTATTGGGTATATTATTTGCACTATCAGCATTTGTCGCACTACTATTTTAAACATATAAATGAAAGACTCGTGGTATACAGTTCTCTTTAGATCTTTTACTATTTCTAAAGAAAGAAAACTAGCAGAAAAAGTAATTCATACACTTTCAACAAGCGAAAGGGTTGTTATTGGTATTTTAGTGTTTATCTTTGCAGGAAGTGCGCTACTACTAGTACGAGATGTACAGAATGAGTTCTTAGTTGAAGTACCCGATCATGGAGGATCCATTAGTGAAGGAGTCGTTGGTGCACCACGGTTTGTTAATCCCCTTCTTGCAACATTAAACGCTGATACCGACCTTGTGCTATTGACCCACTCCGGACTTCTCCGAGCGCTTCCCGGAGGTGGATTAATACCAGACATTGCAGAAGATTACACGATATCAGAAGACGGACTAACCTACACGTTTAGAATACGAAATGATGCGTACTTCCATGATGGAACACCTGTGCACGCCGAAGACATTGAATTCACCGTACTGAATGCACAAGACCAAACAATCAAAAGTCCAAAGAGAGCAAACTGGGACGGAGTTGAAGTAGTGGTCATTAACGAAAAGGAAATTCAATTCATATTGGATCAACCATACGCACCATTTCTAGAAAACACTACCCTCGGAATTCTACCGAAACATATCTGGATTAATGTTGACATAGACCAATTCGCATTCAGCCAATTTAATATTGAGCCGATTGGATCAGGACCATATAAAGTAGCGGATGTAAAAAGAAATAGTTCTGGTGTTCCAGAAAAATATATATTAAAAAGTTTTAAAGAATATACCCTTGGAAAGCCATATATCGATAAAATTGAAATGCGGTTCTATGGGAATGAAGAAGAACTTTTAAGTGCATACCGAAGAGGAAACATAGAAAACATTAACAGTATTTCACCTGAGAAATTAGATGCTCTTGGTGATATCAACATAGAACAGTCTCCACTTCCGCGTATTTTTGCTGTATTCTTTAATCAGAATCAAGAAACACTGTTTGCAAAACGAGAAGTAAGAAGAGCTCTTGACCTTTCGTTAAATAAAGATAGGATTGTTGAATCAATACTTGCTGGATATGGGACCGTAATAAACAGTCCTCTTCCTCCACATGTTGCAAAAAACAGTGGTAGTGAATATTCTATAGAAAAAGCAGTTACTATCTTAGTAGAGAATGGGTGGGAGAAAAATGAAGATGGCGTTTGGGCAAAAAAAGATACCCTGCTTTCCTTCTCTCTTTCAACATCAAACACACCGGAGTTGCGGGCAGTTGCAGGTATTGTAGAAGAAGAGTGGGAAGATTTTGGAGCACTTATTGATTTACAAATTTTTGAACCTGGAGCATTGAACCAAAACGTAATTCGTCCACGGAACTATGATGCACTACTCTTTGGAGAAATTGTTGGAAGAGAATTAGACCTCTATGCATTCTGGCATTCTTCACAGATGAATGACCCAGGATTAAACATCGCACTCTACGCAAATATTGCCACTGATAAATTATTAGAAGATGCACGACAAATAGCAAATAGAGAGGAACGATTAGAAAAGTATTCAATGTTTGAGGATGAAATATATTCAGACTCACCCTCAGTATTTTTATATTCACCAGACTTTATTTACATAATCAATAAAAAAATTAATGGGGTGAATGTTGGATCGGTCACCATACCAGGAGAGCGATTCCTCAATATTCACAAATGGTATATTAAAACAAACAAAATTTTGAAACTATTTAATAAATAAAATAATACCCACAGGGCATAGACATGACAGAGAAAAAAACAACAGGACACAGGACGTCAAAACGTCCACCGAAAAGAGTAGCACAACGAAGAAGGATGCCTTCACCAAGAATAATGAGGAAGAAGGAATATATAGTACCCGACATCAAATCTGGTGTACGAATTATTCCCCTTGGAGGAGTAGAAGAAGTTGGAAAGAACATGACCATCGTTGAAACAAAAGATGATATTTTTGTCTTTGACGTTGGTTTTCAGTTCACCAGTGACAATAGTGCGCCGGGAATCGACTACCTGCTTCCAAATACGAAATACTTAGAAGACAGGAAGCATAAGATTCGTGGTGTAATGATTACCCACGGACACCTTGACCACATCGGTGGTATTCCTTTTATCATGGATCGAATTGGAAATCCTCCAATCTATACGAGAAATCTGACCGCAATCATGATACAAAAGCGACACGAAGAGTTTCCTCACCTGCCAAAACTAAACATAAATGTGATTGAGCCAGGAAAGCGAATGAAGATTGGTAACACCTACATTGATTCGTTTGATGTAACGCACTCTATCCCTGACGCCATGGGGTTCATTATTGAAACAGAACACGGAAACGTAGTGATTACCGGAGACCTCAAACTTGAACACGAAGATGGAACCCCCTCAAAAAAAGAAAAGGACATTTTTGGAAAAGTGGGTAAGGGAAACAACCTCTTCCTCATTGCAGACTCAACAAACGCTGAGAAAGCTGGATTTTCTATTCCGGAGAACGTGGTAAATGACACCCTAAAGCAAATCATTACTGACGTGAAGGGTAGATTAATTATTGGAACCTTTGCATCTCAATTTGATCGAATGATTCATATTATTCTGCACGCAGAAAGCCTTGGGAAAAAAATTGTTACTGAAGGAAGAAGTATGAAAGTAAACATTGAAATTGCTCAAAAAGCTGGACTATTAAAACTAAAGAAAGGAACAATCATAACATCACAGGAGATTGATAATTACGAAGCAGACAAAATTGTCATTATTGCAACAGGAGCACAAGGTGAAATGTTCGCTGCACTGATGCGTATCGCGACGAAGCAGCACAAATATATTAGATTCACTCCACGGGATACGGTTGTTCTTTCTTCATCAGTGATTCCTGGGAATGAAATCTCTGTTCAACGGTTGAAAGACAATCTGTATAGAAATAACGTACATCTCTTGCACTATCGGTCATCAGATGTGCACTCTACTGGACACGGAAACTCAGGAGAACTTGTATGGATTAACCAACAAGTTGGAGCTACGTTTTTCATGCCAGCGTATGGCTACTACTCAATGACCTACAACCATGCGCAAGCAGTAATTAACGCTGGTTTCCCTAAGGAAAATGTGGTACTTGCTGACAATGGAAGCATCATTGATATCCCTGACGGAAAAAAAATGCATATCCATAAGGAAAAAGCACCAGCTGATCAAATTCTCGTGGATGGATTCCAAATTGGAACCGTGTCACAAGAAGTGGTAGTACGAGACCGACAAGCACTTGCTCAAGACGGAATGTTTGTCATCATTACTATGGTAGATGTAAAAACAGGAAAACTACGAAAGTCTCCAGACATTATTTCTAGAGGATTTGTTCACCTACGTGAAAACAAAGACTTACTTCAACAGACAAGGCTTCTTGCAAAGAAATCTGTCGAGGGTACTGTTAAAGGAATGCACCCAATTGACTTCGACATCATTAAAAAAGAACTGGCTGAGACTATTGGTTCGTTCTTACTACAGAAAACAAACAAGTCACCCGTGATCATCCCTGTTATACTTGGTGTATAATTGACGTATGGAAAACAAAAAAGTATTAAACACTATTTTTGCGTCTAATATATTATTTGCACTTCATACATCTGTAATTCTCTACGTAAACTCAAACTTCCTCAATCAATTTATTGGGGAGCAAATGATTGGTGTTTTGTATGCATTTGCAGCATTTCTAACAATCATTGCATTGCTCATCATACCGACCTTACTTCAAAAAGTTGGTAACTACACAACCATCATCGTAACCACCTTAATTGAAGCTATCGCAGTTGGATTACTTGTATTTGCCATCAATCTTCCCATTATAATCATCTTCTTTATTCTCTATAGGATTGCTCATATACTAATCCTGTTTGGAATGGATGTATTCCTTGAGAAGAATTCCACTGAAGAAAGTACTGGAGAAATACGCGGAAAATTCCTTACCACAACCAATGTTGCTTTATTAGTGTCTCCATTAATCGTTGGTCTTCTCTTGACCAACGGTGATTACTGGAAGGTGTATCTTCTTTCAGTACTATTCCTTATTCCTTTTCTTGCAGTCATCTCACGACTTAAGAACTTTAAGGATCCGAAGTATGACAAGATGAAAATTGTTGCTGGAATACAGTATGTTCTGAAAAACAAAAACATTGCATCAATCCTCGTAGCACAAGCACTTCTTCGAATTTTCTTCGCATGGATGATAATCTACACACCACTGTACCTACATGCTTATATTGGACTCTCTTGGGCAGATATTGGGATTGTCTTTACCATCATGTTAATTCCCTACGTACTTCTTGAATTGCCACTTGGTAAAATCGCTGATGATGTACTTGGTGAAAAAGAATTTTTGATTACAGGATTTATCATCCTTGCGGGAAGTACCGCTATAATCCCTTTTATTACCACGAATAGTATTATTGTTTGGTCAGTATTACTATTTGTCACTAGAATCGGTGCTACGTTCATAGAAATAATGACCGAAACCTATTTTTTCAAATGTATCGACGGGACCAATACCGAAGCAATCAGCTTGTTTAGAATAATGCGACCAGTTGGAGAAATCATTGGCCCAGTCATGGCAGCCATTCTACTCTTTGTAATGCCTCTTCAGTGGACATTCTTACTACTTGCAATACTACTTCTCGTTGGAATTCCGTTTAGTCTCCGTATCAAAGACACTCGTTAGGCAATTAAATACTTCTTGTTGTGTTCTCTAACGATCTTCTCTTTTTCAAGTTGTATTAGTTGCGTTACCACACGCTCCTTGGTAAAGGAGCTTTTTGTAATAAGTTCTTTTACCGTTACTCTTTTGTTTTCTACAAGTAGTGAGATAATCTTTCCACGAAGTTGTCGATCAGATCCCTTAAAGGTACTCTGCTTTATATAGTGTTTACTTTTCTTTGAAATATCTTTATGTTCTTTTTTGAGTTCTGCTCCATAGTCCATTAAAGCATAGTACCAGTACCGTGGATTTTCTCGATCAAGCGTCTTTTCAATAAGTTCTAGTATCTCATAATCATGAACGATTTCTTGATCCCTGAAGAAATGATAAATAAAAACGGTGCGAATATTTGTTTCGATAAAAACAGTAGGGATGTTATATGCGAATGCCAAAATAGCTCGTGCAGTATAGACACCAACACCTGGAAGATTTAGAAGCTCTTCTTCTGATTTTGGAAACCTTCCGCGTTGTGCAATTTCAAGGAGTGCCTTTGCCCGTCGATTATATCCAAGACCCTGCCACAATGAGAGTACGTCACGAAGCGTTGCCTTAGACAACTTCTTGAATGATGGATACTTCTTAATAAATTCTTTATACTTCTCTACTACCCGAGAAGCCTGTGTCTGCTGAAGCATAATTTCAGAAACAAGGATATGGTACGGATTAGTAGTATTCCTCCACGGAAAGGAGCGGAGTTTAACCTTATTAACGACTCTACCAAAAGAAGCCTTATTCATTTGTCAGTATCGCTGTAGCGACAATATCTTCTGCAATTCCGGCAACGTATGGCATCATTGTAACAATGACAAACAAGATCACAATTAATAACAATAGTTTTTTCATAATTGTTCTTTTTCTACAGTAACAACAATATCAGACTCTATAGGGATAATAAACAAGGCGAGAATATATACAAGAACCCCTGGGAAAATACCTGTAAACACCAATATAAATGTCCATATAACACGAAGTAGTACGGGATCAATATCAAAATAATCCCCTAGTCCTCCGAGTACGCCACCGAATATCTTATTGGTAACACTCCTATATAGTCTCTTTTTCATAGGCTCATTTTACCTTATTTTTGCCATTTCGTCTTCGTACTCAGGAAAGTGAGTTTGTATCTCCCTCAGGTTAAAAGTAGTCAAAATTGCATCTACAGGCTCACGATCCAGGAGAAATTCAAATGATGTATACACAAAGTCGGTTGGTGTAATTTTCTCTTTCGTTAGTTCAGCCCAGTAGTCTGAATCAAGTTCAGCTTCGAATTCATGATCTCCAACTATTACTGAAAATGACCACCCGTTTTTCGTTTCTTCTGTGTTACTTATAGCTATGCTTTCCATATTACTCGATATCGTACACGACATCCTTCCGTTCGACAATAGTTTTCCACCCCATTCTCCGTGCATAACGATACAGTTTATTATTTGGATTAAAACAAATTGGATGCGCTACCATTTCAAGAAATGATATGTCGCTTTCCGTGTCCCCAACACCTACTGAATCTTCAAGGGATAGATTTTCTTGTGTAAGCACCCGCTTCAAAATATTTGCTTTGTTTGCAATTAAGTGAAAATCAGGCGATTTTCCCGTGAACATATCCTGTGAACCAATTTCATAAAATGATCCATATACTTTATCAAAACCAAGCTTCTTGCAGAAATCATCAAGGACCAGTTTAGGAGAGTGCGATATTGCAAGAAGATAGTATCCTTCTTTTTTTAACTTCCGTATTAAATCTCTTGTATACCGATACGTTTCTTTATTTCTATGTATAAAAACTTCTTCTGCAGCATCTGCTATTTTTGAATAGTGAATTCCCTTAATGTGTTTTTTAAAAGACTCTACCACGTTATTAATATACTCACGGTAACTCCCCTCTCGCTGATTCCACGATTCAAATTCCTTTCGATACACCTCTCTCGCTTTTTTAGGAAACACTCCAGACCTAATTAACTCGTCAACCAACTCAATTAACAGACTCGACCTGAATATGGTTCCATCAATATCAAATATTGCTATTTTTTTCATACTAACGGGTCATTACGTTTATCATACTTTTTTGCCGGGCCATACGTTCTTCCATATTCTATCACTCGAAGCGTAAAAAGTGGCCAGTCTTTCTTTGGCACAATTTCCATCAAATCACGCTCTACTACAACAGCGTTTTTACTCTTCGAAAGACCAAACCGATTTGCGAAGCGAATCACATGCGTATCCACCGCAATTCCATACTTATTAGCAAGCATTACATTCGCAGTCTTTCTTCCTACTCCTGGAATCTGAACGAGCGCTTCCATTGTTTTTGGAACTACTCCTTTGGTCATATGCGCTGCCATAAGAATATTCTTTGCTTTATTTCTATAAAATCCCGTTTGTCGTATATCTTGCTCAAACTCCCGCACATCAGCCTTTAAATAATCATCAATTGTTTTATACTTTTTGAATAACGTTTGGGTTACTATAGTAACCATTCTGTCAGTGCACTGTGCTGACATGATGATAGAGATAAGTTTCTCCCAGTCATTGGAATACGGTAATGCAATTTTTGGTCTCGGAAAAAGCTTTTTGAGCTTTTCAAGAAGTTTAGATACTCTCTCCGTTTTCTTTTTCATCTAATTTTTGTATTTTTGTTTCTTCACGTTGTAGCCGAGCCTCTTCTTTCTGGACCATCGTATCTGCAACCTGTTTTTCAACATGTAAGTTCATTAGAGAAAAACTAACCATGCTGGCAAATACAATTCCTGCCACATTCAAAAGAAACAATATGAACGATCCACTTACAATTAACCAATCAGACTGTGCTAGCCCAATACCAAGCACCGCAACAGGAGGAATCAATGCAACGGACACTGCAATTCCAGAGAGTGTTGCCCCTAATTTAGGCTTCACCGTTGAAAATGACACCGCAACACCTGCAACAAGTGCTACCATAAAATAGAGAAGAGAGGGTTCTACCCTCATCAATATTTCATTGGTAAATTTTACATCAGTGAGGAACAAGGTCGCAAGAAATGCTGCAAATATACCAAGTCCAAATGATTTTATAATAGTGTAAAATGATCGATAAATCACCGTACTATCAGCCATTACAATTCCAAGTGAAAAAGATAATACCGGATAGAGAATTGGAGCAAGTAACATACTTCCAATAATCACTGCTGCGTTATCTAGAAGTAGGCCAAAAGTGGCCATCAAAACAGATAGTACGATAAAAAGAAAGAAATCAAAGTCAGGTGTACTATTCTTGATAAGTTTCTCAACAGCCCTTGCCTTGTCTGTCTCTCCTATTGCCCTAAATCTTGAAATAAATGACATATAGTAAAAGTATACTCTATTCCATTTCTTTTGTGTATTCACCAAGTCGTGCAAAAGAATTCATCTTTAGCCGATGAAGAAATATTTTTTGAGCTTTTTCCCTATTAGCATCATCTCCCTTCCACGCATCAAGTACTGGCTCCTGCAGAGCTCTTGAATAGGAAAAGGTGACTTCCCTTAGTTTAGCAATTTCATTAAGGTTCTCTGTTGCTTGAAGGGGTGATTGTCCTCCTGAAAGAAAGACGGTTCCAGGGACCTCTAATGGTACGGCATTCGTAAGCACCTCATTGGTTGCTTTCGCGATCTGCAACGAATCAGCCTCGTCTTCTGACTCACTTCCGGGAAGTACCATACTTGATTTAAGGATTATTGCACCAAGGTCAACATACTCTTCTCTAAGTTCAAGAAAGAGAGCAGACAATACTTGTTCTGTTACTTCTTTACTCTTCTCTAGCGTATGCGTTCCAGAAAGCAACACTTCTGGTTCTACCATGGGCACCATTCCCTTCAACTGCACAATTTTTGCATACTCTGCCAAAATATCTGAATTATGCTGAATAGCTTCGGCTGTTGGTAAATTGTTCTCCTCGTCGATAGTGGTCACTGCACGCCACTTAGTGAATACTGCTCCCATTTTTTTATACTCCTCTAGTCTCCCCGGTAGCCCAGCAAGACCTGTTGTTGTTGTTTCTTCCCCGTGTGGAATTAATCCTTCATCTACTTTGATACCTGGAAGTATGCCTTTTTCCTTTAATAATTCAATAAACAGTACTCCTTTATCAGTTTTCTGGTGTATCGTTTCATCATACAGAATAACACCGCTTATATAATCTTCAATTCCCGGAGTAGTAAATAAAAGCTGTCGATATCGCCTTCGTGTCTCTTCGTCCTCAGGAAGACCTGCCTTTTTTAGACGTTTGTTCATCGTATTGTTACTTGCGTCAGCAGCCAAAATACCTTTTGGACGCGTCACGAGTTCATGTGCAATACTTTGTATATTCATATATAGAATATTATATACTATATCTGTGGATCAAACTCATGAAAAAACAGAAGAAGAATGGAAGGAAATACTCTCTCCAGCTGAATATACTGTACTCCGTAAAGCAGGAACTGAGGCCCCCTTTAGTGGTCAATACGTTGATGTAGACAAAAAAGGCACATATGTCTGCGGCGCATGTGGGCAACACCTCTTTTCTTCGAAAGATAAGATGTTGGATGGGCATGGATGGCCAAGCTTTGGTAAGGCAATTGCTGATAAAGAGGTACTCTTACGCCCCGATACCAGCCATGGAATGAAGTGAACAGAGGTACTCTGCAGCAAGTGTAGGTCTCATCTTGGACATGTATTTGATGATGGACCAGACGATTCTCCACGATACTGTATTAATTCGCTGTCACTTGATTTTCACAAGGAATAATTTCCTCTGTGATATACTGTCTACCAATGATTGATACCCCAACAACAATTGTAATATTCGGTGGTACTGGTGACCTATCAAAAACTAAGCTGTTTCCTGCACTTATTGATTTATATAATGGTGCATTATTGCCCAATCAAACAACCATTGTTGGTTTTGGAAGGAAGGATTTATCTAATCAAGAATATAGAGAGTTTATAAAAAAATCAATTTCTAAAAAATCAAATATTGATTCTTTCTTAAAAAAAGTAACCTACCATCAAGGACACGTAGAAGACGTCAACTCATACACAGAACTTGCTACTTGCCTAGACGAAGATGGAGTATGTAAGAATAAACTATTTTATTTAGCAGTTCCGCCAACGCTCTATGAAACAGTTTTTGATAACTTATCTAAATCAAAAATAACCCTTCCTTGTGGCAACGAGTGGACACGGGTACTTGTAGAAAAACCCTTTGGTACAGATCTACAGACCGCACAAAAACTTGATGAAAAATTAGGAAAATTATTTAAAGAAGAGCAAATATTCAGAATTGACCATTACCTAGCAAAAGACGCAATACAAAATCTGCTTACCTTTAGATTTTCAAACACCTTATTTGAAAACTCTTGGAACAATAAATACATCGATAAGGTGCATATAAAACTATATGAGAATAAGGGCATTGAAGGGAGAGATTCTTTCTATGGTGCCACGGGAGCACTTCGCGATGTTGGACAAAATCATCTCCTTCAGATGCTCGCAATTATCGCAATGGATAGACCAGATGAAATAAATACACTAAAAGAATCTAGAGAGTCAGTACTTACATCCCTACGAAAATATTCTAAAAAAACACTAGTGGGGAATGTACTCCGAGCGCAATACAAAAAGACCAATCTAGAAACATACTTTCTTGTAAAAGCATTTATTGATAACAAAAGATGGAACGGGGTTCCGTTCTATCTCGAAAGTGGTAAAGGGCTTTTTGAAGACAAAGTTGAAATTGTTATCTATTTTAAAGAATTAATGACCACAATCTGTAATGACCAACGGGTATACAATCATCAGAACATTTTGACACTAACGCTTCAGCCTACACAAAAAGTAGAAATGCAATTCTGGACTAAAGTTCCTGGACTTGAATTAGATTTAGAACCAAAAAAGCTAGCATTTGAGTACAAAGAAAGTGATATACAAGCACTGTCTGATGCATATCATAAAGTTCTCTACGACTGTATACAGAACGATCGAATGCTTTTTGTAAGTACAAAGGAAGTAAAATATTCATGGGAGTTTATTATGTCCATAATAGAAAACTGGAATCACCTACCTATGCTAGAATATGTAAAAGGTAGTAAAGGACCAGAAGATAAAAATAATATACTAATATGAAAATAGGATACATTGGGTTAGGAAAAATGGGAAAAGGAATGGTTGCCTTACTTACCAAAAAAGGACATGAACTGGTAACCTATGATCCCAAGGAGAAATCAAGTATGACTTCTTCAATTCAGGAACTTGTTTCAACACTAGATAGTGAAAAAGTGATATGGCTTATGACACCACACAATGTTGTCGACAGTGTCCTAGGAGAAGTAACTCCTCTTCTTACTAAGGGAGATACTATAATTGACGGAGGGAACTCATACTATAAAAACTCTATATGTCGAGGAAAGAAACTAAAAGAACAAGGAATTTCCTTTATGGATGCAGGAGTAAGCGGTGGTCCACACGGTGCAGAAACTGGTGCGTGTACCATGGTTGGAGGGGATACAGAACTATTTGAAAAATATGAATCACTGTTCAAGGACATGTCTGCACCAAACGCATACCAGCACACGGGACAGATCGGTGCCGGTCACTATGTGAAAATGGTACACAATGGAATTGAGTACGGAATGATGCAAGCAATTGGTGAAGGTTTTGAAATAATGAAAAAAGCTCCATTTAATATTAATCTGACTAATGTTGCAAAAATATACAACACGGGAAGTGTTATTGAGTCTCGCCTCACAGGCTGGCTCCTCAAAGCCTTTGAAGAACATGGCGAGGATCTTAGTGACATATCAGGAGAAATAGCACATACGGGTGAGGGCGAATGGACCGTCAAAGAAGCCAAGGAAGTAAGTGTTCTGGTACCGATTATCCAGGGTTCGTTTCAATTTAGAGTAGACTCAACAGACAACCCAAGTTATACTGGCAAAGTTGTATCTGCATTACGGAATCAGTTCGGAGGACATGACGTTAGAAAAACTTAATAAAGCACGAGATGCTCTTTTAGAAGCACTACATACCGATAAACCAATACTCTTAATGTCCTCAGGAGGTTCTGCTCTATGTCTCTTAGATGTTGTTACATTTAGTGACAACATTACCCTTACCGTGCTTGATGAACGATACCAAGATGAAAGTAACTTTAAACAAGTTGTTCATTACACTAATCAAATAATAGATCCACGGGCTGTTGGAGGAGAATCTTTAGAAGAGACTGCACAACGATTTGAAAATAATATAAACAAATGGAGAAAAACTAATCCAAACGGCAAAATTGTAATTACCCAGGGTATGGGAGCAGATTGCCACACCGCTGGAATATTTCCACAATTTAGAGAAACAAAAAAATTGGTAGTTGGGTACGTTGTAGATGCCAATCCGTTTCCAAATAGAATAACGGTCACTCCTTATTTCCTTAGGAATGAAGTTGATTCCTCAATTGTCTTTATATCCGGTGATTCAAAAAAAGAAGCGTTACAGAAAGTTTTAGAAGAACATGGAGACCTATCTCAAACGCCAGCTCGTATCATGCGAGAAATGAAAAATATTACCATCTTTACTGACATCGATTTTTCATAGTGTTCCCTGCATCAAGGAGAGAATCAAATGTTCCAACATCAAACCAAAAACCCGTTATTGGAGTACCTTTCAAAGTTCTCTCTTTGATATATAGACTAAGTACATCTGGTATATAATACTCTCCATTCTCATGCATTTCTATTTTTTTAATTTTGTCATACACCGTATTATCAAAAATATATAATCCCGTACTACAGTGGTTTGACTTTGGTTTTTTTGGTTTTTCTTCAATTCCCACAACAGTAGTGCCATCAAGTTCAACAACACCAAATTGTTCCGGATTTGAAACATGCATAATAAATATCTCTGCGCCAGTTTGGAATTCTGCTACCTCCTTTTTAAAATTATCTTCAAAGACATTGTCTCCACAGAGTACTATCACAGGATCATTGCCTACAAAATCTTCTGCAGCAAGTAGCGCGTCAGCAGTACCCGCTGGCTTCCGTGTTGTATATTTAATAGGTACGTTAAACGTATTGCCAATCATTCTTCTAAATAGCTCAATATATTGATCTGAACAAACAATTAAAATATCAGAAATTCCAGAATCAATAAGTGTCTGAATTCCATAGAAAATTATCGGCTTGTTATAGACCGGCAGCAGTGGTTTAGGAATACTTCCTGTAAGGGGCTTTAATCGTGTGCTTTTCCCTGCAGCTAATATCACCCCTTTCATCTAGTTATAACTAACTACTACGTTGTCACCATCTTGCAAGATATAATTCTCAAATTCAGTATTTTCTGCCCCGTTTATAGTCATTGAGACTTCAAGGCCCTCTCGTTCAAAATCCTTCCGCCATAACGCAAAGAATTTTCCAAGACGTACATCATCTTCATACACCGCAGTACCGTATTCAAGATGAATTTCTCCACCCACTTCATGAGTATGCATTGGATTATGCTCTCCGATTAAGCCAATACTTGCTGGTACCTCTTCTATTTCACCGTTCACTAACACTTCAAGCGTGACATGCCAATGAATACCTTTTTCATCTATAAGAACACCTTTGCTTGCAGAGCTTTTTGTTAAATAGCTTCCGCCAAATACTAGTAGTAGTGCCAACGCACCAAGTATAATTATATTTTTCATTGCTTTATTATATACAACAAACTATCTTCGCGAAAGGTTTTACCCTACAAAACCAACGTAGGTAAGGTATGTTCCAAGAAGGAGCATACTACCAGCCACAATATAATAGAGACTTGCTGATTCCTGAAAACCTCTCCACATGTTCATAAGTTTCTGCTTTGATAGAAAAATATAAAGAAATCCTTCGAGAAGTAGTAACCAACCAAAAATCGTTACTACTAGTGCCAGTAATCCTTCATTCCAAATATTGTGTGTAAGAACAATTGCAAGTCCACCGAGTACCTCTAATATCCCGAGAACATACACAGTTGCTCTTCTCTCTCCAAAGAAACTGGTAAAGATTTCCATGACCATCTTCTTTTTGAGAAGCATTGATAGTCCATAGATCAATGAGAACACTCCTATGAATTTTGCTAAAAATAGTGTTAGTTCCATAATAATTATTTACTAATAAATCCCTGCAGTACGTTTACCACCCCGGAGAGCGCTAAAATTAATATCACAATCCACGCACCGGGTATAAAAAAGTGGAAATGCACTAACAAGAGTGCTGCCCACGTACTAACACACCACGGACAAATTAAGAGTTCATATATTGTTCCTCTGAATCCCTTTCCTTGTTTACCAAAATACTCTCGTATAAAGTCAGTTATCTTTCCTTTTGTTATTAATCTTGATACACAAAGTATTGCAAATACTAAAATCGTGATATCAAATAGCTGAATACTTGATCTGATATCTATTTCTCTTAGATTTAAAAAATACACCAGCACCGCTAATTCTAGTGCGTAGAGTACAATAAAAAATATATTCCAGAGCGTTGTATCTTTTCTCATCTCTAAGAATAATATGATACAAGTAACGCGAGTGCAATGCTGATCGTTAACCCAATGACAATTTTAGTAAAATCAAGAACAAGAGATGGGAATATTTTTCGTCGTATTTCTTTATCAACATGCATCTTACGTATTATAAACTCACGTCCCGCAAGAAGACCAATAAATACCCATGTGGTACTCATAGGGATACTACTTAACTCCTTAAAGAAATAAAGAATCAATCCAAAAACAACATCAATAATAGCAGCACTTCGTACAAAATGCGTACTCATCTTAGAACTTACAATTTTCTGTATCTCTCCACCCCTTCTATAGAAAATAATTCCCAACAGGAAGGTGAGAAATATCAGTACATACAATACTGCAACAAATGGAATATCCCTTGGAAGGTATACTGCAATGTTTGCCATATCTTGAATCAACCATTGACTCCAAAGGAACCCGGTCGCTATCCATTGCATCACTATCCAAAAACCTCTAGAAAGACGGGGACAATCTTCTTCTTCATTTAGAAAAAAGGAAAGTACGTACCACAATACAATTGCAGCTACTACCGCAACAATATAGCCAAGTGCACTCTTCATCACCATTGCCTCAATGGTTCCCTTGGTTGCAAAGACACTGAGTACCAAAAAAGTGGTACTCACCGGTATCCCAAATCTCGTTAAAAATATCAATACTAACGGTGCAAGAGCATGAAAAATGGTAACATTTTCAGGAAACGGAATTTTCTCCAATCTGCCCCAAGCAAGATCTCCTCCGTTTAAATACCACCCGGCCAGTAACACTACCCACATAATCGACGCGGTGTATGCCAAGAGCCAATACCACTTCACCTTTTTATTTGAGGTGAGGAAGGTTCCTAGTGTCTGAATACTATCGTTTGCAATCACCGCATACCCAGCAAGTGCAAAACCAACTAAAAGGTAGAATTCACTAATTCCCATATATTAATCAAAGTTAATGTTAATTTCTAACGAATCGTCGTTTTTCGGCAACCCTGATGGATTGTTCTTTTTTAATATAATTGATCCACTACCTGTTACATCATCAAATTCGATGCGGCCTATGAATGGCAAAAATTCTTCTGTTTGTGCATCACCCTGCGCGGTTATATAACCCTCCGAGAGTATCCTATCATTAACTCCCACCAAAAGTACAGGTGCGTCTCCTTCAAAAAACCACGTTCCTCGTGCCATTCCCTCTATATGTAAAGGTGACGTGATTATATCTCCGTTCTTTAATGAAGTTACCTGTATATTTTTATGAGGAGTGGGTATCGTAAAGAGAAGGATTGTTGCTCCCACAATAAGAAACCCTAGTATAAAAACAACGTATTTCATTATGATGATACGTCGTTTAAAACTTCTTGTGCATGTTCAGCCGGTGTTACACTGCGATACACTTTTTTAATAATTCCCTCTTGGTCAATCAAGAAAGAATCTCTTCCTGTTACTCCATACAACACTCTCACTTTTTTATCCTGATCGGAAAGCAAGGTAAATGGTAACCCATACTTTTCTTCAAACTTCTTATGGCTTTCCACAGCGTCAGCGCTTATTCCAAGCACTACAATATTTTTTTCTTTAAATTTACTATAGATATCTCTAATAGTGCACGCTTCTTTCGTACATCCTGGTGTGTCATCCTTCGGGTAGAAGTAAAAGAGTACGTATGACCCTAGGTAATCTGACAGAGAATGTTCATCTCTATTTTGATCAAGTAATGTAAATGCTGGTGCTGTATCTCCTACATTCATGGTTTTAGTATACCACCACACTTCAAAATAAAAGCTGTGTGTATCTCATCCATATCACGCTCCGAGAAACGCTCTAGTACTCTCTCCCATTTGTATGACTCACGAAGAAGATGTTGATCTAACTTGTGCACATCTTTGTTAATGGTAAGCGCCATAGCATTAATTCCTTTCAAACATAGTCCTCGCAGCGATCGTAGTCGAGACAGCGCAACATAGCCCTGTCCTGGTGTAAACGCCCGAGAGAGATCAATTTCAGCAGCGTCAAGGCTCATTCCTTGGCTTTTATGTACCGTGATCGCCCACGCAAGTCGAATCGGCCACTGCTCAACCGTTGCAAGTACTTTTCCATCTTCTTCTACTTCCCACGCAGCAACATCAACATGGATCTCTCTTCGATCAAATGTTTCCACAACAGGCCTTCCCTTACTAAATCGCTTCACGACCCCAAGTGTTCCATTAACATAACCATCCTCAAAACTATTTTTTACAAACATTACAACGGCATTTCGTTTTATCTTTAGAGTCTCTGGAGCAAGAATACTTTTTTTCATGTTTGCAATAAGATTCTTTTTCCCTTTTGTGTACATTTCGTGTTCGTACACTTTTCCTTTTAATTTTTCCAACTCTTCTTCATTAATACGATCCACATCTTCATTGTGTGTATACAGTCTTGTTTTTGTTTTTACTCCTTCTGTGTTCCGCAACAATTCTCTTGTCTTTTCCGTCACTGAATTGTTTCGTATTTCACTCAATATATTTTCTAGTTCACTATCTTTTTGTCGGAACTGCTCGGTCAAATAACAAACGCGTACATCCATAGATGCCCATGCATCAGAGTGATGTATGAACTGCACGTTACTTCCAATTGGAGGAAGCTGAAAAAAGTCTCCTGAGATAACAACCTGCATACCGCCAAACGGCTCATCACTTCTCTTCATCTTTCGACAAAGACGCTCTATCGTATCAAACATTCGCGAAGATAACATTGAAACCTCATCAATAATAAGAATTTTTGTTTTTTGAAAACGCTTCCAAAGATATTCTTTTTGTTCAAATTGCTCTAATTCAATTTCACTTAAGTAATCAGTAACCCCAAGTCCGCTCCACGAGTGAATGGTAATTCCCCCAATATGCGTTGCAGCAATTCCTGTTGACGCAGTTACCGCAAGTGTGACATCATGCTTCTTTACATGAGCAATATATGCGTTAAGCACATAGGTCTTACCACTACCCGCTGGTCCGGTAAGGTACACGTTTCTTCCTGCTTTTAGAACATCTAATGCCTGCCTTTGATTCATTGGTACTATTGTAGCATTTCATACCTAAAGGGCACGGACAAAAAAGAGTATCAGTACAGCCAAAAGTGAGGTTTTGATCATCTATAACAAAGAAAGAACATTCTCTTGCTGTACCACTTCATCAGTCACTTCCTTATTTATATTTAAATAATCACCACCAAACCATATTCCAACAACAGCAAGCAACAGTATGATTATCCATTTACTTCTGATTAGTCTCAGTATGTTCATGATGTTCCTATTATGTAATAAAAACCCATCCAAGATGGATGGGCTTCTAAAGTCTCTATAAATCTAAAAATTAATAATAAATTTAGATTTATTTAATTGTAAGTATGGTATTCGAGATACTTCAGCGTCAGTATATCCACAAAGTAAAAAAGTGGGTAGCAACTTTTCCACATATACTATTTTTTCTTTCTTCGTTTCTTTCTTTTGGTGGCTTTATTCTGTCTAGTTAAAAGAAACAAATTTGTCATAATCAATACTGCCATCAGTATAATTACCCCAAGCAAAATAAAGAAGTACAATCGAGTCTGGTCTCCTTTTCCCGCAGTAACTTTAAATGTTGTAGAAACTTCTTCTCGTAAATATTCATAATCAGAAATAATTACATCGAGCAGGTAAATTCCTTTTTTTGAATCCTCCGGAATAACAATAAAGTCAATGAACGACGCTTGTGTTTCCACTGCCTTAAGAACTTTAGACTGTACTATTAATTCTCCCTCTCTTGTTATTTTGTACTCAAGACGAAGATCTTTCCTAATAGGGTTTTCTGGATATTTAATATCGATTTCAAAATAAAACCGCTCGCCTGACTCTACTAGAGTATATTTTTCAGGAACATGAACAACAACACTCAGTGCATGAACGTACGAAGATGGCAACGCCAGCAGCGCCACAAAAATAATGCTACTAAGTATTTTTTTCATATATAACTATTTCTTTAGCATACAGATCCGTCAGAAAATTTACTCCAAACAAATGGGTGAAAACTATTCCACTATTCATGATTAAAATCACTACATTTTGGTATGTATAGAGCATCATATTCGCTAAGAACATATGTATACCGACAAATAAATGTATCTTATCTAATTTCATGACGATTAATTTTAGAATATAGAACAAAGAGTAGCAAGATAATTAATGTAAGCACCAAGATGGTAAACAAGACGAGTATTATGAAATCCCAAGGTACTTCTGTTAACTGGTTTTGTATTGCATATTTATTTGAAACAACAACAAGAACCCAATAATAATCATCTTGCGAATTAGGTCCAAATAGCTTCTCTGATCCTTTATATAATTCAAAACTTCCGCTGGTAGGGTTAATCTTCCAAAAAGAAAAAATCTCATCATCAGTTTCATACCGCTTCCGCTGATCGAAATCAGACAGCACATCTTTTGGGAGATCAGGATAATCATTTAAAAAGATTTTATTTTTTCCTAAATCAAAAGAAAACTCCTTACGTCGATCAACATTAGAGAGATAATGCCCCTTATTATCAAGAAGCGTTACCATTTCACCATTGCGTTGTGCTCTTCGTATATCTTCTAGAAAATAGTCGGCATATACCGTAGACATAATAATTCCATTTGATACCCCCGCTTCATCAAACACATGCACACCATACCTAATGACCGGAATATACTCTGGATCATTTACGGTGCCTCTATTTTCAACATTTCCATTTTCCCTGTGCAAATTAAGTTGTGAAATAAAGACTTCATCACCATCAAGCTTTATTATTTGATTAAAATAGTATGTCTCACTATCAGACAGTGATTTATTGCTTACCACCACATGCTTTCCCTCTTTATCAAAACGAACATGGACAATTTCAGCTCTAGAATGATCTATGTACTTGAATATATAATATGCAGAATTCTGACGAAGAAAGTTTAAAAAATCTACTTCTGCATTACTAATTGAAGTTAATTGGTTTTTACTATCTTTAGAAAAATTCATCGTATCAGTAATACTAGACAATTTTGAAAGAAACAAGATATCATCAACCGCGCTTCGTGGAAAATTTTGAACCTCTTCTAATAGAGAGTTGGCTCGACGATCAATCATTTCTCTTTCATTAAATTCTTTTTCTTTCAAACTTTCAGATGAAGTTATATATACTTCCCAAAGTAATGTTATTGCAAGAAACAGAATAAGAAATATAACGAAAAAAACTATATTTTTTTTATTGAAAATCATATATTTAATTTTATTCTTCTGTAAGAAAAAAGTAAAAATACTGTAACAGGAATTACAAATAATAATGACCTATACATAACATCAATAAACCAAAGCAAAGAGGTTATAAGTACAGCAAGTGTAATAATCTTTGTACATTTCATTTTTTTAAAAAATGAACTTCAAGAGTTTCGATTATTTTATATAATTATATACTATCAGATATTGATGATGTATAACATAAGGCTGCCGTGGAAAATCATTGTAATGGTAAATCAACATAAAACGTTACTCCTTCAGCTTATTTTGATCAATTTTTCCAGCGTTTTGAGCACAAAATAGTTGAACTATAAAAACTAGTATTTGTTTTATAGAAACACACAGTAATCAGGATCGATCAACCAACCCTTAATGAATTCTAAACTCATATGAGTTTCAGGAACTTCACGTAACCAAAATTATACCATTTTTTCTAGAGCTATTTTAAGCCAAAATGAATATAGATGAGAATTTTTCTTAATGTCTTTTCTTAACGTTTTCATTCCCATCCACTTATAATCCATAATTTCAGTTTTGTCTGGTTTAGGTTCTCCATTAAACTCCCCAATAAAAACAGTGTCATATTCATTTTCAATTAGCCCATTTTTGAAACCAGTGTTATATATAAAACAAAAAGATTTCTTCAGCGGACAGTCAAATCCCATTTCTTCTTGCAGCCTTCGATGTGCCGCCTGTAGATACGTCTCCCCAGCACGAGGATGACTACACGCAGTATTAGACCACAAACCACCTGAATGATATTTTGATTCTTTTCTTTGTTGTAGTAATAATTCTCCATCAGCATTAAAGACAAAGATAGAAAACGCACGATGTAATTTTCCTTCTTTGTGTGCTTTTATTTTCTCCTCAATTCCAATCTTTCGATTATTTTTGTCTACTAAAATTACGTATTCTTTCTTCATATAATGATTTTTGTGAATCCACCAATAAAATACTAACTTTCTCTTAAATTTTTCTCAAAGCTGTTATACTATGAAGTATAGCAAGAAGTTTTAATAATTCATTTTGCCACCCTCCACATAGTATTTTAAATACACATGAAACTATTAATAATTGATGACAACAAAGATCTATGTGATTCTCTAGAAGAAGTACTTCAATCTGAGAGTTTTATTATTGATTCAGCATACACTGGAACTGACGGTATCTACAAGGTATGTCAAAATGCATATGACTTGATCATTTTGGATCTTAACCTTCCTGACATGAATGGTGTGGAAGTCTGTGAAGAACTTAGAAAAAGAGGAAAAACACTACCTATACTTGTCCTTACCGTACACACAGAGGTTGAACATAAAATACACCTTCTCAATTCTTTTGCAGACGACTACCTCACCAAACCATTCTCCTTTGACGAACTCTTGGCACGAATACGCGCGCTCCTACGCAGACCAAAAACACTTGTTGATGAACTACTACAGATTGAGGATTTAACATTAAATGTTGGTAAACAAACTGTTACTCGCAATGGCAAAGATATACCACTTACCACAAAAGAGTTTGACATATTACAGTATTTAATGGCTCATCAAGGTGAACTCATTTCAAGAGCAACAATAATAGAAAACATATGGCACACTGATCCTGATCTATTTTCTAAAACATTAGAAACACATTTATCAAATTTACGGAAAAAAATTAACAAGGATTCGGACGTTGAGCTAATTCAAACAATTGTAGGTCGAGGATATATGATGGAGTAACTATAGTTAAATCTGTTATTATTCTTACAAGATCGAGAAAATTGTATAGTATCAACTGATCTAAAACCTCTTCCTTTAAGAGACTGATGAAACTCACTCCAATATTAAGCATTATTTTTTACCATAGGTGATTTTTATTAATTTCTTAGAACGGATATGATTACACCTTAGTAATGCACTTAGAATACATAAAACAAAATTAAGTGTTAATTAGGTAGACATACTTACTTCTTCTTATTCCAAGCAGAGAGAGCAAACCACTGCGAACGAGAGGCAACAATTGCTCCAAAAATCAATAGAAGAGGAACAAGGATAATCCAGATCCATATTGAAATACCTGCTTTCTCTTCTAGAACAATAGTAAATGGCTGAGAAAATTCGTCACTAACCGTCTCATTGTAAAGTGTAGTTACCACCAAATTATAGTTTCCAACTGGAAGATTAAGTCCTGGGAACTTTTTGCGAAGCACCTTCTCTGTTTCGATCACCACATAATCTGTCCCATAATGAACCTCCTCACCAGTGTCCACTTTCACAATACTAAACGTAAGATCAACAGGTGTTGACAATCTTCCAAACGAGAGAAATATTACCCGTGCGGAAAGTTCATCACTTGAACTAACAGTTAGATCATCAACTTCAAAATTAATGTCGAAGAGTTTTGCTGGAATACCTGTCTTCTCACAAACCACTTCAAGCTTTTGATTCGTGGTAGCATCTACTTCACCCGTGTTCGCAAGACCATTACTTTTCTGGAACGCTAAGATCCCTTCTCTTGTCGCGTTGTCATATCTTCCGGTAATCTCACCACTATATACATCTTGACCCGTAAGACAAATTTGTATGTAGGCAACATCAAGATTTCGATTTCCTTTTGATAAATCACGCCCATAGGTAAATTCTAGCGGAACCGTGCTAGGAATTTTAAATGGATACCAGGCATCAGTAACCTGTCTAATTGTTTCTTTTGGCTCTGCAGCAAATGAAAGGACACGGACTTCTTCACGGAACAGTACATGTGCTGTTTTATCAGTCTTCGTTTCAAATACTACGGTAAAAATAGTACCGTTACCATTAAATCCTCCAAAAATACCACCAACAAACCGGATCGTATTATTCACTACATTTGGATCTTCAACCCAGAGACTAAATATTGATCCCTCTTTTGATATACTCTTTACCTTCAGGTCATCTGACGGAAAGGACAGTACACCCTCCGCAACACTGATCGTACCTCCATGAGTATCAACCCGCACAGTAATAGGCACTTCTTGTCCAGCAGCATACGTATCACTCTGTCCTCGTATCTCAGAAGGTGAAATATGAACGGTAGATTGCCCAAACACCACTAATGGTGAGAGTATCAAAACAAGTATAAATAATATTTTTTTCATATATGTTTAATTACTTTTAATATTACGTATTCCAAGCGAAGATAAACGCTCCGAAGTCAATCAGATCAACAATGCCGTCGGCGTTAAAATCAACACAGGAATTTGATGGATTTGATTCCTGCCAAAAGAAAATTATTGTTCCGAAGTCGGTAATATCCACAATTCCGTCACCATTAAAATCTGCTCCTGTACACGCTGAGACAGGAGCTGCATTAGGACGGAAAAAGAAAGTCCCCCATCCTGCCACTGCTGCAGTGGGTGCCAGCTCTGTTGTTGTTGACTGTAATACCTCTCTAAATTCAGAATCACTCTGAAAACTTGAGCTGGTACTATTCGCTCCTACAATTGATTCACCTAAAATAGAATTATGTAAAAAACTACTTGATGTTGCATTATCGGTTCCATCAGAACTAAGTGTTGCTGCATCAACTCTGAAATTTGAACTTGTCATGGTTACTGCAACTACCTGCTCTGCCGAAAGAATCATGATAAGAAGAAGTACAATACACAAATATAAGGATGAACATTTATTAATCATTATCTTTTTTATGTTCTCGTATAGCCTCAACCACACGTGAATTAGGTTCAAGTTCTTCAATAAACAAAATATGGTCACGTAAGATTTGCATCTTATCAGATGGACCATGTACTTCTGAACCAAGTTTGATTAACGAAATATCAGAATCATTGGAATTGTCACCAGCACTTCTGCTAAAATAATATACATCAGTTAAGATAACATATGTTCCTTTTGGATTCGTCACTTTACCAAAATATACTTGACCATTATCAATAAAAACAGCAGCATATTCTGATGAAAAACTGTTAAATGTTTGGACTTTTTTAAATCCAATTACAACTCCTACAAACACAACAACGCAAATAACAAATAACACGAGGATACTAAGGATGAAAAGTGGTTTACGCCGTAAGGGCTTCCGTAATGATCCATCTCGTTTCACTGCTGTACCATGTTGTCGTAACCTTGCCGAAGGAGTTTGTCCTTTAAACTCACGTATTGGTTGTTTCCTCTGATATGTCATATGTATATTATTTAAAGTCTGTTAATTACGGCATTGTTAACTCTTGTTGCTAGCTAAGAGCTCACAATTACTGTACGCGTTATTTGGAGTGCTGCATTTTCGGCACTGTCGGAAACGTTGTACGTCACTGTATACAAACCAACTGTTGTTGTATTAACAGAATTATGTACGATAATATTTGCTGTGAGATCACCATCGATATCATCCGTTGCGGTTGCTCCGGCATCAACATACGTATCGCCCACAGTAAGTTCTATTGTTTCCTCACCCAGATAGGTTATCACTGGCGGAGTAGTGTCAGCTATCACCTCTTCTACTATTTCGGTAGGCGGGGCATTATCTCCTCCACCAACAATAACTAGTCGTTCTGCGGTACCTATGTTACCTTGGCTATCAGTTGCAAAGTACATGATGCTGTGAATGCCTGACGTTGAGGTATCAATAGAGATGTTACTTATGTCGCCGACATCCACACCGTTAACTGAGGCTTTAATGCCAAGGTTGTCATCAACATTGTCAGTAACGGCTGCTCCAAGATCGTTATAGCTTGCCCCTACTGTTATCTCTGCGGGATTGTTACCGTTTACGGTTACCATTGGCGGAGTCGTATCTTCTTCCATGTTTGTCTGCACAAGCGTTGGACTAGTGTCGTTGGTAACAGTAACAATATTATTTTCTATGCTGCCGTCACTAACATGAATACGTCCAGCGCCTGATGCAAATGAGTGCCAGTTAAAGATGATGTCTCTAGTTTGGCTTGGATCAATTTCAATAGTGAAGCCAATCGTTGAAATATTGCTTATACCGTAGTTAACATCATGAATACCAAGCGGTGTTACCGTTACTACTGGTGTGTTTTTATACTCTTCTCCAAAGTTCACCGGTACACCGCTATCCCCTGCCAAAATCTTCGCCTGTCCAACGGTATCTTCATTGAAGGTTGCTTGACCACGGACAGTAATGTCTCCTTCAAAAACTAAGTGAGATGCAACCGTGAATGTTTGAAGCTCAAGATTTCCGTCTGGATTGCCCTGTAGATCAGTACCGAGCATAAGTGAGGTAATTTGGAGTTGTTGTGCCTTAATACTACCTGCGAGGAATGAGGTAAATTTATAAAGATCTATTCCTTTGCCATCTGTGGAGAGAATCTCAACTGGTGCTTCCTCTGCGATAAGACCAAGGCGAAGCGGTTCGTCAGATGCATCTTGCAGGTAGTTATAGGTTGTGATTGGAGTATTAGCAAGTTTGTTGAGGAATCCTACATAGTCTTGATTACCAAGGTGTACGATGTTTGTCTTAGACTCCTCTGTAGAAAGATTAATAAATCCAGTAGCCGCTACGTTCCCTGAAACGACGAGTGCTTCATTTGGCATAGTGGTGCCGATACCGATCTTACCATCGCCCGAGATATAGAGTGCAGAAGAAGCAGTATTGGTGGCGAAGGTGATGTTACCCAGCACGAGACCAGCAAGCTCTTTGACCGCTGCGGTGGTATAAGTTTGCAGTTGCAAGCCATACTTAATTGTCCTGTACCCTTCTGCGCTCGTACCAACTAATTCAGGAAAGACAGTATCTATTTCTTGTGCGATATATCCATGCTGAATTCCCGAGCCATATACCGCATCATTGAACTCAAATGAAACTGGATTTAAAGCCTGGATAGCATAAAGTGCCCCATCGATCGGTGAGATATTATTTTTCAAGGCCCTATCTGATGCACACGTACCAGATACACATGTTCCTGCATCTCGATATCCTCCTGCGATCGTGTTTACGTCACCACCATCAATTTCTAGTTTATATGTCGGTGAAGTACTGGTACCAATAGTAACTCCTCCATCCCAGAAAAGCGTACCTCCTTGGTTATAAAGCGCGTTGGTAGTTGTAGCCGGCGTAGTAGATGATAAACCAATACCGCCATTAACGGTTAAAATATTTTCCAATGCTGTTGAGGTACCAATGCCAACATTTCCGCCATCAAGTACCGTAAGTATCTCCGTCGCCCCATCAAAGAGATTAAGAATGTCACCCGTGCCAGACTGCGTAATAGTAAGAATGGTGCTTACCGATGTTGACGCAATTGTATCCGGATCATCACTGCGCAAGAATGAAAGTGAATTGATACCATCTAGTGTATCGGAGTTAAACGCATAGCCTGCTGCAGCAATTCGTTTACGTGGAGTCATTTCTGAATCTGATTCAATCTTCACTGCCAAATAGAGCGTATCGGTCGTGAAATCAACAGTCATTGCATTTCCCGTGCCAGAACCAAGAAGTACACTAAACACACCATCGGTAAGCGTCACTGCATTTCCATTTGCGGTAGTGTGCGTTCCCGTCCATAACAAAGTACCCCCCGTTGCCGCATCATAGATTTTAAATATAATGTCGTAGTCTCCATCAGCTGCCTTCACTCCAGCATCTGTTTTCAATACCGCTTGATAGGCAATCTGTTTATTAATACCGGACGCTGCAAACAAAACGACAGGAATGGTAATCAAGAGCAGTACAAATATAATGCTAGTAAAAAATTTCATACTTTTCTTCTTATAAACATATACAAGAAAGCAAAAAATGTCACAACGACAAACAAAATGCTAACAAGTATTACTGGTGCTTTCTTTTTTTCTACAATAAAGTGTTGCTCAAAATCATCTTCAACGTCGGTATTATATACTGTGTGCACCAATAGTCTGTATGCTCCAGAAGAAAGAGAACGTGTATCAAATTTTTTGGTCATCACCGCCTCAGTTTCAATAAAAATAAAATCAGTTTCAGTATGCACTTCTTTTCCAGACTCATCTACTATTGTAAAAATTAAATCAACCAGCGTCGTTTCTGTTCCAAAGCTGGTAAAGTTTACATATAAAACAAGTTCTTCATCATCGGAAAGTGAACGATCAACAATAGTGAGATCAATATCAAATAACTGAAGAGGAAGTGTAACTTCTGGGAGCACAAGTTCTACTTTCTCTTTGTCTATAACTACTGGAGCGGATGGTTGTGTAGGAGCGATCAATTCTTGAACCACGTACGTTGCTTTTGTGGTACTCTTCAAACTTTCTGTTGCCTTACCATCGTGAAGAAGTACTCGTGAAGGACCAAACAATACATTACTCGTTCCCGCCTTTTTTGAAGTAAATAAAATCGTGAGCACGGTGCCAATCCCAACAAACCCTAACCGTGATCCACTCACAAACTCAATAACCCCATTACCATTAGAATAGGTAGGTTCTTCGGCCCAAATAGTAAAGATAGAATTGGCTTTTGAGATACTTTTCACTTCCAACATATCTGATGGAAAATGAATTGATGTATCAACAACGTTAATACTTTTCCCTTCAGTATCTACCTTAATCTGCGCTACAAGCTCACCGCCTAACTGTAATAATTCACTTTGGGGACTGATATATAGCCTTGAAGCGTACACATACATGGGCAAGAAAGCGATGAGTATTAAGCTAATATATATATAATTCATTATGTCCAACGGAATAAAAAGATACTAAAATCAATCGCATTGACCACACCATCACCATTAAAATCCGCAGCAGCTAAGGTTGGCGTTCCCCAATTGAAGAGAAATATAGAAAAGTCATACACATCAACAATTTTATCACCATTAAAATCCGCAATATTCTTTAGCTCTTTAAATATTCCGCCACCTCCAGAAGGAGTTGTTGGTGTAGACGGCGGAGTATCTCCAAAAATTCCAAGCAGTGTAAGGTGATCTGTCAAAATGACTATCGTATTATTATCCTCGTCAATGGTAAAGTTTGGACGTATATCCCATACATTGGTTACCGTATTCCATGAGTGCACACGAACACTGCTCTCATTAAACGAAGCTATCTGAGCATCAGTGTAGTAAAAGGTAAGAGAAAAATTTTCACCAAAATTTGTTTTCGCTACCTGTCCTTCAAAAGCTCTGAGGTCATAGAAATTATCAACAATTGATGTTTTTCCTGGTGGTTCCGAAATTATTGGGATCAAAACACTTTTGTTGTAAAACAAAAGGAAGAAGTCTGTCGAAGTGGTAAGCACCCCGCTAGAAAAAAACATGGTAATCGCATTTGTTGGTGAGTTAGTAAAGGTGATAGATCCTCCTCCTGTCTCAAACACAAATTGCTCTATACGTGATGGTTCTGTGGTTGTTTCACCAAAAGAAAATGACAACGAAGGGACTACGTTGAGATCTATTGAAACCGTGGTGGCACCTATCGAAAAAGGAACGAATAAAAGAAGAATAAGCGTATATCGTTTTATAATTCTAATAATCATATATCATATAATTGTTAGCGTAGCATCACCTCTAAACGTTTCAGGTAATGAGTTTGCGTGAATGACAAGTTCTACGTCTTCATTCTGCCGATACGTACCCGAACTGTCATTAGCATCTCCAATCATGAGCGTTTTTGCATCAGACGTAACCCCAGACCCCGTTAAAAGAGCTGCGGACCCGGCAGTCACTCCTCCGTCTCCCGATACTACCGTAACTGATCCCGGAGTAATGGTTAATCCCGTATAAGGAAATGTATCAACACCTGCTGACCACTTATCTCCAATAACATAGGTAGCAGCAGCAAAGGTTGCTGAAATACCATTACTCAATGTTACGGAAGATGCAGTTGTCACCGTTGTTGTTTGGTTCCCTGCTGGATCATCCCACTTGAATACTGCGGTTCCTACTGAACCCCCCGTGGTAATTTCGACGATGAATGTTCCGTTGGGGTCCAATACGCCGTCTAGTCCGTCATAGGTTCCCGTGAAATCAACAGTTGAGTTGCTTCCTGAAAGATCCTTAACGGTTGAAGAGCTGGTTAAATGTGTAGAGGTCATCGTAAGAGACCAGCCGGCTGTTCCATCATCGATCACCTCCACATTTGAAATGGTACCAGTTGCAGTTTGTGATGCTATAGAAACAGTTTTTGGAGAAAGCGAAACTGACGAGGGAGAAGTCAAAGAAAATACCCTAAAAAGATAACTCGTAATGAATACTTCCTCAGTATAGTTTGTACTTGTACTATTTCCAATAGCTACCTCACCAGCGGCATCAGTGAGTACATAACTTGTAGATGTTGATCGGTTTCCTGCGGCATTAATGCTGTCTGCACTAATTATATAGTTTTCACTAGTCATTTGTTGTGCAGAAATAACTAATGGCAAAAAAATAAGTAGTGCCCATATTATTTTTCCTATTGTATACATTACACATTTTCTATGGTCTCATTTCTCTTCTACGAGTAATGTAGAACACACTAACAAGAATAATTACTATTCCTAATCCGATACCAACTCCAACTCCAAGTGATGGTGCTACTGCAAGCGCGAGGTATTGTTTTAAGGATGCCACCGAGAATGTCAGTTCCCGGGCAAGCGACTGATCACCGTCATAGACAACGATGGCTTTCGCGTTGAGCTTCCCTCGGTACATTTTTCCAGGAGTCCATTCAATTGGAATGGTAATTGTTTTACTTGGAAAAACCTCCCGTTCTGGAATAGCTACAAATGCTATCTCCGCACCAGACGAATTGGTAATCTCTATATTTCCCTTTAGACGCACTCGAACATTACCCTTGTTGATGAATGTTGTGTAAAACGTAACTAACTCGTCAGTTTTTTTTACTGTAAATTCATCAAACAGTAGTTCTTTAACAATATCTCCAGGGATCGTAATATAGATCCGAGCGCCAACACGAGTAGTAATACGTAATCCGCTTGTTTCTATATTATTGGTAACTCCTTTACCTTGTACAATAAATGCTCCCATGTGATCCCCAACATCAACCTTCTCTGGAACATCTATAGTAAAATCAAGTGTTTTTTGCTCCCGAGGAGCCAACGTAATAACTTCCTCCGATAAGGTTATCCATGTTCCTACGCCAACCTTCTCTTTATCCTCTGGTTCAGGCGCAAAGGCACCGTCTGCAGTGGTAACCGCATCAACGGGATAGACTGAAACAGTGACTATATCATTCGACGTATTAGTAATATCTACTTTTCCTTCTTTTAATTCACCGGGGTTTAGGGTATAAATAAACCAAGCTTTTGTAAGAGGATTTTTTACATTCACCTCACTAAGATTGGGGAAAATACCCAAACCACCATACTCAATTGCTTCTGCAATTGACACACCGAGAAAGCAGAAAATGATCAGACTACTTAGAATAATTTTTTTCATGGTACAGATTGTTACTTCTTAGTTACGACACGGTGATCGTTGCGTCAGCAACAAAACTTCCTGACAAAGAGTTAGCATGAACCTGTAAATCTACACTTGGTGCTTGATCGTAATCACCAAATCCGGTGTTTACAGCTGCCGTAATTAGAGTTTTTGCATCAGACGTAATCCCAGAACCAGCTAAATACTGTGCGGTTCCTGCCGTTACTCCCGTCAAACTACCACTCGCTGCGGTAATTGACCCGGGGGTAACTTGAAATCCCGTATAAGGAAATGTATCAACACCTGCTGACCACTTATCTCCAATAACAT
>CAYQYW010000004.1:0-10873 GCA_964421995.1 uncultured Candidatus Saccharibacteria bacterium | reverse complement strand
TGAAATCAACAGTTGAGTTGCTTCCTGAAAGATCCTTAACGGTTGAAGAGCTGGTGAAGTTTTGTGAATTCAAAACTGCACTCCAACCTGCACCAGACCCTCTTGTGTCAGTAACACTGACATTAGCAATTGATCCGGTTGAGGTTGCAGCAGAAGTGGAAACAGAAAGACCAGACAGTGTGGCACTTCCTGAAGATCCTATTGTTAATGTTCCTGCAGACATGGTTACATCCATGTTTGTAGTTGCTGCGAACACTTGAGAAACTCCAAACAACGCAAGGAGACAAACGATAAACATTACGATAACAATCTCTCTTGTAGAAGATTGCATGTAAGCTTTTTTCATATTATTTTAATTATTAAATTTATAATCTATAGGGGGAAGTTTTTAATATAGCTTCCCATTTATTCGACTTTATAACTATAGTAGGTAAAACACAATTAAGAATAACTAAAGTAGAGATTAAAAAAGTATGATAAGAATATAAAAATCACCCACTCTAAAAAGAATGGGTGATTTTCTAAATATGCCTTTATTTTTCTTTCTTTTTTTCTGAAAGAAACCACTGAGCGGAAAGAATTGCATCAAGCATAAAATGTAATTCCTTCTCTTCCTCAACCGTCACAGAATGGTCAAGAATAGCTAATTTCATCAAACGATCAATGAGCATATTATGTACATCATAGAAATGCTCAGTTACATCGTCTTGCGTGTCCCTTGCGACACGTATCCAAATTGGCATCATGGTAGGGCCTTTTACAATATAGTTAGTATTCATGATATCTATCTATTAAACTTCGGCAGCATACGTCACTGAAATACTCACGAAGCCTTTGTTAGTAATAATAATATGATCAAGTAAATCAATGCCTAAAACACTCCCTGCTTTAGCTAGTTGCTTGGTAATCTGTACATCTTCCTTAGACGGCGTAAGAATTCCTGATGGATGATTGTGTGCAATAACTACTGCTGATGCAGCATATTCAAGAGCGGGTCGGAATACCTCACGAGGGTGCACAATATTTGCCGTCACACTTCCGATAGAGATAACTTCATCATGGATCAGCCGATAATGATTATTCAAATAGAGCCCTCGCAGATGTTCCTTTGGTAAATCACCCATTTCTTTTAAATATTGATGTGCTTGCTGTGCTGTTCGAATAGTAATCGCACGCCCCGTTCCTTTATCAAAGAAACGACGACCAAGTTCAAAACATGCAACGATTTGACACGCTTTTGTTTCAGGAAGCGAAAGTAATTTCATTACTTTTTTTGGGTCAGTTTGATGTGCAATACCTTTTTCACCATATTCTGCAAGGACACGGTTAGCCATCGTCATTACTTCTTCTCTTTTTGTTCCCACATTCAGTACTACCGCAAGTAGTTCACTTGCGCTTAATACTGATGGTCCGTACTTGCATAACTTCTCACGTGGTCGTTCATCAACTGGTAAATCTCGTAAACGCAGAACATAGGGTTTGTCATGTGGGGTTACTACAAGATCAGTGTCACTAAGTGTGTAAAGCGTATTCGCCATATCTCTTCAAGTGTACCACGAACTTATGCAATTTTCTGTTGTATCAATGTTAACAATTTTGAAACCTCAAATGGCTTGTAGATAACCGCATCTGCACCTTCTTGTATAAGTTGATCTGCATTTTCTTTAACAAAGCTACCCGTTACAATAATGATTGGTATATTTTTATTTATCTCTCTCACCGTTCGATACACTTTGATTCCGTTCATCTCAGGCATTTTAATATCCAAAAGCACTAACGCAATTTCTTGCCCGATACATTTAAATTTCTTGGTGGCTTCTACTCCTCCGAGTGCAACAACCACACTATATCCTTCATCCTCCAGGATTTCTTGTAATTCTTCCAGCATTTCTGGATCATCGTCAACTATTAGAATTTTCTTTGGTTCAGTCATACATCTCTTGCCATACTCGATATCGAGTGATTATATCCTATTTAACCAAATTCTGAAACACTTACTTTTGAATGTCCTCAATCTGGCTACGACCTGCGGTAATTATGTCCTTGATATGCATAACGTTATGTAATGCACGATCAATCCTGAGGTTAATTTTTGGATCACCACTTTCATTTTTTAAATTCTCAAGATTCAATACGATCGACGTAAGTGGGTTAACAATATCATGTAGTAGCTCTGTTATTACATGATTCAGTTCATCGTTTTTATTATTCATTATTCTTCTTCTAACTTATACCCTCTTCCTGGGACTGTGTGGATAAATTTCTTTATATGTCCATCATCAATTTTTTTTCGTAGACACCTAATATGAACATCAACAGTATTGGTGAACGGATCAGTGTTCATGTCCCATACTTTTTCCAAAATCTTTTCCCGCGAAAGCACAATGTCAGGATTTCGCATAAAATACTCAAGCAGCGCAAATTCTTTATTCCGTAGCTTTACAATTTTTCCTTTTCTCGTCACCTTATATTTTGCTATGTTCATTTGTAAATCTCCAAGCTCAAGAATATCTCCTTGAATAATTCTTCCCCTACGAAGTACTGAATGCATTCGTGCAATCACTTCCTGGAGCGAAAATGGCTTCGTAACGTAATCATCACAAAATTCAAGCATCTGTATCTTTATCTCTGAAGTTGGTTCAACCGTTAACACAATAATAGGAACAGACTTTTTTGATTGTCGAATACTAGAAGCAATAATCATACCATTTGTTTTTGGCAAATAAATATCAAGAAGAATGAGATCATACTCATGCAGTAACGCATATTGTAATCCTTGTTCTCCATTAGACGCAGTGTCCACAATAAATGACTCAGCCTCAAGTCCTTTTTTCAAAAACTCTCGTACTTCACTCTCGTCTTCAATAACTAAAATTTTCATACTTGTAGTGGTAATGTAATAATAAAAGTGGTTCCTTTCCCCACTTCACTCTCAATACAAATAGTTCCATTATGTCTTCGTACCATTTCATAGACTATATATAATCCTAGCCCAATTCCTTCCGTTTTCGTTGAAAAAAAAGGCTCTTCTAGCCTTTCAAAATGCTCTTCTGGTATGCCACAACCAGTATCACTAATCCGAATCACTGCAACAGTATGATTACGCTTAGTGGTTACGATAAGTTTTTTATCTTTTGATCCTTCCATTGACTGTGCGGCATTCATTAATACGTTAGAGAAAATTTCTGTTAACTGCGTAAATCCAGCCACCGCAGGCAACGTACGTTTATCAAAATGCTTTTCAATCGTTACACCGTTTTTTTTTGCATAGCTATCCACTTCATGTAGTCCCTCCTCAACGCTTTCATGTATATCAAACTCATGAAACCCTGATTCACTTGTTGGAGAAAATGCAAGTAAGTTTCTAATAATTTTGTCAGCTTCAATAATTTTTTTATCAATATTTCGCAAATGTTTCTGTATATTTTCATCTTTTGGATTAATTTTTTTCTGTAACGAATATACTGCAAGTCGAATTACTCCCATTGGGTTGCGAAGTTCATGCGCTACTGCCAACAATAGCTTACCGAGTGTTGCAAGTCGTTCTGCTTCTTTTGCCTGCTTTCTTGTTTTTCGTAGCTTTTGCTTTTGCTGTGAGCATTTCAACTCCAAAAGACCAATCTGCGTATGCAAATCTTTTATAACATCGTTACTACTGTTGGTATGATAGACCATAACGGGTAACAATTAAATCTTAATTCGAGATTACTTGATCTACTTCTAGCATATCACAAACATAAATCTTATGTTCTTATTAACAGTGGATTAAAAAAATATAAAATAATTTCTTTAATCTTTCTTAATCTAATCTTTAACAAATCTTTAACAAATCTTAAACTCCAAAATTGTAGAATGGAGGTGATGCTAAATGATTCTTTAAAGGAACAGCGATGTCCTCATTGTAATAAACTTCTCTTTAAGGGTAATATTGAGCGTGCAAGAATTGAGATCAAGTGCAAGAATTGCAAAAATATTATCACCGTTAGAGAGTGAAGATTAATGCCACGCGTATATCTATGGATAAGTGTTGTTCTGTATTTCTTAGGTACTATAAAAACCACCAATTACTAGAGGTTTTTACGTTGTTATAATAATCAGTTCTCTACTTAATCCAAATAACGTAGGTGATCACTACCTGACCATTACCCAAGTCACGTTCAAAAACTGAATTATTTCCTTGTCCATCTTTCTTAATTGCCCGACCCCATGAAGACGGATCAGCATGATCAACAATGGCGTCAATCACTGCCTTTTTATTCTTTCCCTTTCCATTTCCAGGCTTATCTCCACCTCCTCCGTTCAGATGTGCATAGATATCAGTCATCTCATCATAATCGTGTTGATTTGGATGCTGATTGTCTAATTGATTCTTAATGGTACCATCTGGATCATTGGTGTAATCCATACAACTACCTAGATTGGCATTGTCAAAGGTTTCATCTTGATGAGCAAGTCCGAAGGTGTGACCAACTTCTTGACACATGACAAAGTTCCTCCACGCAGCAGTGTCATATGTTGGTGTATTAAAGTAGGTATCATTCACCTTAACAACCCCTTGTGTGATGTGGTTTTCTCTTCCTCGTGTTGCCCAAATTGATGCGATGCCAAGCCATCCTGTATTACCATATTCATCGTTACAAACTTCAACACGTCCACTTGTTGGACCACAGTTTGTATTACCTCCTCCAGCGGCAACTTGATTTTGTAGCACTGAAAGATTCCAATCAGTGGATGCTCCTGAAAGACTACTACTCCAGGCTTGCGTAGTTACATTGTCTCCAAGCTCAAGAGGATTGGTAATTGACTCGTTGGTAGAAATATCCCAATGATACTTCGCCCACGCATGACTAGCACTTGCCGTTCCAGCAATGAGCAGTATTGCAAGAAGTGGCAATAAAAAAAGTGTTCCTTTCATAATTTTATATAATTATATTATTAAGGTGAGTTTTTACCTATCACAGATAGATCTCATCTGATTATAGAATAATACCAAAACAACTACAATAAAGATAGATAAAAGAAATGTGGGCCTTTTTCTTATCAAAAAATCTTCCTGCAAGGAACCAAAAAAATGTCATTATTACAAAAAGTATGATTGATACAATACTTACCTCTTTTAGAAATACATTTCGGCACTATACTTTGTGTTCATTCTGTAGTTACCGCTGATTATATAAAGCCGTAAGTACCTTGACTAATATATAAATACCTGTTATTCTCTTCTCAAGCTTTTGATACTCGTGTAGGGCTCTTGAGCTGCAGACGATTGATAGCAGTCACGTTTGAATTATTGCCTGCACAGCCCAAAAAAAATATACTATGAATACAACAAAAAACCGGCAAGGTCGGAGTGGAGGGCGGCGTACATTCTCAAGTTCTAAGCCATCATATCGTGGCGGAAAAAAGTTTGAAAGAAGTTCAAAATTTAGAAGCAACAGAGCACGAAGTCGTGGTGGCAGAAAAAAAATGCCAACATTTGACCCTTCAAAGTTTATCAACACGAACCCTGTTAGGGTACGAGAGGAGGTGTATGCACCAAAGAATAGCTTTGAGACATTTGGTCTTAATAAAGATTTGGTTAAGACGGTTATATCTCTAGGACTTGTTACCCCATCCCCTATCCAAGATCAGATTATTCCAAAGATTCTTGAAGGAAATGACGTTATTGGACTTGCAGAAACAGGAACTGGTAAAACGGCAGCATTTCTTCTCCCGATCATTGAAAAAACGCTGAAAGACAAGAGTCGAAAGACCTTGGTGCTAGCACCTACAAGAGAACTTGCGCTACAAATTAAAGACGAGCTGTATAAACTAGCACGTGGTCTTGGCGTGTACTCAACGACGTGTGTTGGTGGAATGAGTATTGGTCCACAGATCAAATCATTACATCGTACCAACCACTTTATCATCGGTACACCAGGACGAGTTCTTGATCTTATCAAGAGGAAACACATCACTACTGAACATATCACTACTGTGGTACTTGATGAAGCAGATAGAATGCTTGATATGGGATTTATTAATGATATGAGAACAATTATTTCCAAAACTCCAACAAGTAGAGAGACGCTCTTCTTCTCAGCAACCATGACACCTGAAGCAAAAAAACTTGTTCATGATTTTATGCGTAACCCCCTTACTGTATCAGTAAAGAAAAATGATGTGACGAATAGTATTGCCCAAGATGTCGTTATCTTTGATTATAATTCAAAATATACAACACTTCTTGATCTACTCAACAGTCCAAAGTTCACCCGAGTAATCATCTTTGGTGCAATGAAACACTCTGTTGCAAATCTTGCACGTGATCTTGCAAAAAGCGGTATTAGCACAGAATCAATTCATGGAAACAAGAGTCACCCACAACGACAACGAGCGTTAACAAAATTTAAAAAAGGTGAAGTACAGGTACTAACAGCAACCGACGTAGCAGCACGTGGTATTCACGTTGATGATATTAGTCATGTAATCAACTATGATTTACCAACAACCTTCGAAGACTACGTACATCGAATTGGACGTACCGGACGTGGTGACAAAAGAGGAAAAGCACTTACGTTTGTGCAGAAAAGTAGAAGAATTTAAATGAAAAACCGAAGAATCACTCTTCGGTTTTTTTATTACCCAAACGTAAAGGCAAACACAGAGGCACCCTTATCAAGAAAACTATTTGGGAGTAAAATACTTAACTCTTTATCAAACAAAAAGTATTCTAGATTAAGAAAATTAGAAAGAATACTACTAGAAGTAGACTTACTTGAAGCATAACCATAGGTAAAGAAAAAATCATTACGGGTATTTTTGTCCTTTTGAATTATATATATAAATTTTTCTTTTCCTCTCTGCTCATGCTTTTTATTTCTGCTTCTCTACGTCTTGCTTCTTTGAGCGTCACATATTCTTCTTTATACACTAAAACTACGGGACGACGGGCTCTCGTGTACTTCGCCCCATTTTTTGACTCATTATGTTCCTTCAAACGCTTTTCAACGTCAACGGTTGAACCTGTATAGAACGTATCATCGCTGCATTTTAGAATGTAAGTGGTGGACATAGCTCTTACCAAATATCAGCTCGCTCACTCTCCTTTCTATACATAGCATCCCCTTTTTTGACGTCAAACGCCTCATAGAATGCCTCAACGTGAGAAAGCGGTCCATTAACTCTCGTATACGAAGGAGAGTGTGGATCACAAATTGCCATGAACCGTGAAGTTTCTTTTCTGGAATGTGCCCTCTCAACGAGAGCTGTTCCAAAGAAGAAACGTTGTTCTGGAGTGTACCCATTACTATCAGGCAACCTACCATTGTGCTCCATGTGCTTCTGTAGCGCGTAGTACCCAAGTATTACACCACCAAGATCAGCAATGTTCTCACCGAGGGTAAGCTTTCCGTTCACAAAGAGCTCGTCAACCGCAACAAACTTGTTATACTGCTTTTCAATTAGTTTTGTCTTCTTCATAAACGCTTTTCTATCTTCTGTAGTCCACCAATCTTTTAGATTTCCTTTGTGATCAAATTTACTGCCTTCGTCATCAAATCCATGGGTAAGTTCGTGACCAATGACTGCCCCAATCGCCCCATAGTTTATCGCCACATCTCCCTTCTCATCAAAAAATGGAGGCTGCAAAATACCAGCTGGAAAGACAATTTCATTTTGATTCGACCAATAGTAAGCATTTACCTCGTGCGCCCCCATAAACCATTCATCTCGATCAATAGGAAGACAGAGCTTAGCAAACTCTTTTGCTGATTCAAATTGAATGGTCTTTAATGAATTACGAAGATACTCATGAGGAGTAATCGTGAGTCCCTTGTACACATGCTTTTTTTTAGGATACCCTATCTTTGAAACAAAGGTAGACAATTTCAGCAGTGCTTTCTTCTTGGTATCCTTGCTCATCCAATCAACATTCTGAATTCTTTCTTTGAAAGCAGCAAGCAAGTCTTTGATCAAGTCGTTCATGATTGCTTTAGCATTATCACTAAAGTAACGAGCTGTGTATTCCTCCCCAAGCGCATCACTAAGTACGTCATCAAGTACTCCATATACTTGCTGCCACCGTGGTTTCATTTCTTTCAATCCACCAAGCACTTTTCCATAGAATTTAAATTGTTCTTTAGCAATTTCTTGAGGCAGCAGACTGGCTACATTTGAGATAAGTCGATACTGTAGGTAGTACTGCCAGTCAACATGAGAAACACTCTTCAGTAACGTATTAAGAGATTTCATGTACTTCACCTGTTCAACAATAATAGTTTTTGGTTTATCTATCGTACGTGATGCAAAGTACCGCTTCCAATTAATTAAAGGTACTACTGTTTGCAATTCCTTCAAGCTCATCTTGTTATATGCTTTTTCTCGATCACGTCGTTCTTCTTTGGACATTGAAGCCTTAGCAAGCTTCGTTTCAATGTCCATGATACGTTCCGTAGCATACTTCAACTCTTTTTTAGGAATACCGGAAAACTCCAGCATTTTTCTAACGTGTTTTATATACTTAGTACGAATGGCAACAAACTTTTCCTCTTCACTCAGATAGTATTCCCGCTCTGGTAAACCAAGCGATCCCTGAGAAACATACAAAGACATTTTGCTACTGTTTTTTTCATCAAGCGATACATACGAACCCCACAGAAGGCTCATGCCAATTGTATGGAAGTGAGTTAGTGTATCTTGGAAAGAATCCGTTTTAATCATTTCTAGTTCAGGCGCAAGTGGCGTAAGCCCAAGATGTTCAATGCGCTTTTCGTCCATACCTGAGTTATAGAAATCACGAATTAATTGCCCTGTACTTCCCTTCTTCAAATTCTTTTCTTTTTTTAGTTCCTTGAAAATCTTTTTAATGCGTTTTCGATTCTCATCACGAAGGATATAGAAAGACCCCCATTTAGATTCAGTTTTAGGAATGGGATTGTTTTTCAGCCAACCACCGCAAGCAAAATGATAGAAATCGTCCTGTGCACGAATCTTCATGTCCATATCTTCCTTAACAATTCCATTTATTTTTTTCATATCTAAGCTATTCTACCAGAATAGTACGTTTATGCTACACTCGGCTCAAAACCATTTTCTGTCATTACCATAGCAAAAAAGGAACAAGAAGAAGTACCGTTATTAAAATTTTTTAATCAAGTACGTTCTCATAACCTTTAAACCGACTAATACGAATCATGTCTTCTGGTATATAGTTTTCGTGTAGAATTTTTTCTACAACTCCAAGAAATGAAACTGAGCCAACAACAAAATACATTGCCTCAGGAAGTGTCAGTGTCATATTTGTAATTACCTCTGCTACCGCACCTCTCCTAATTCGCTTCTGTTCAAATGGTAATATACTTAGGTCTTCTTCGTATAAGTACTCTTCACTACTTACATGTATCAGCGTAATTTTAGTAGAGAGTTTTCTATAGGCAGCATCTAGCATAATTGACCTAAAGGGCGTTATGCCAACACCCCCTGCGATAAGAACAACGGGTATTGAAATATCTTCCGGCAATAGTGTTTTTCCTTTTGTTTTAACCAAATGAAGCTCGTGACCTTTTTTCATTTCCTTCAATGCTTTTTTATATAAGCTACCGGAACCCACATGCAAGCTAAACTGAATATCTGTCTCATGAGGAGGTGACGCGAATGATAGACTTCTCGATTCATTAATTGATGGGATAAGAATACAAGCATTTTGTCCGGCAATGAACTCTAACCTTTCCTTTGGTCTAAAAATATAGGTATATACATCCGCGTACTCATGAACACGTTCAACAAAAGCTATTTTTATTGGTTCTGTTTTCTTGTCCACAAAAGAAGTATACCAGAAGCTTAAACAACATATAAATATACAAAGAACCTTATTTATAAGGTTCTTTTAGCAAGCTAGAACGGTGATCGGTCAAGCTCTGCTTAACAGATTAGCTCAATTTTACGCTACTTCGTCGACGGATCTCGAGCACATTAATATTTAGATTGATGATTGCTTTTTTTCCTCCACCGCCTTTTCTCTTCTTTCCGCCTCAGCAATTAATTCTATAACCTTTTTATTAATGACTTTATCAATACGGTCAACCATATTTAATGGGACTGAATATTTTTCAAAGTCTATTTTATTCCTAAAATATTTGAAGCTAACACCTTCATACCACCAAACCACAAAACGTCTTCCACCCTTAATTAATTTTAAATTATAGACTTTTGTCTGAGTCATTATTTCAATACCCTTATAAGTAAAATCCATAAGATTATCAATTGCTTGTGAATAGTTTTCTAAATTACTAGCATAAATATCTCTTTGCTTAGTTGGGTGAACCTTTTGTTCAATTAATGGCTTGTTCAGTTCATACAATTTTTGGTAACTTGGTCGAAGATTCTGCACCAAGGTATTATTATTATTAATGCCCGTTGCAATCCACAAAAGTTTGTTGTGAAGATATAGGCTTCCACTTAGATTAAGACCAGATAATTCAGCGTCCGACGTAAGAGTACTAATTGGCGGGAAATTCTCAATACTTAAATTATATATATTTTCGTTTGGTTCGTTTCTGATTGTTTTAATTAGCTTTAACAACCTTTCCTTAAAATCTTTTAACATTTTTCTTGTTCTAAATGATTCGTTAAGACTACGCGTAATTGATGCCTCTACTTTCCTTAGAGCCTTTCTCTTTTCATTTCTCACTTCATATTCTTTTCCCACCAAAAAAGCCAAAAAGGGTCCGAGCAACGAACCCACCAGAGTTTGCCAGTGGTCCAATAGTCCTAATCCAACTTTGATAAAATTTTTAATGATTTCTAGTATTTCCATGCTCTTCGAGCTAGCTGTTAGTGGCTGCCGGGCAGGGATTCGAACCCCGGTGACGAGCGCCAGAAGCTCGCATCCTAC